>NZ_WEKT01000030.1:0-55982 GCF_009874545.1 Vibrio eleionomae
TAGTTAATGTTAATATTCATTAATAGAATAAACCAAATGATAAAATATTCAGAATTGTTTCAATATTGATACTAAAGCTATTGTTAAGTAGAGGTAGTTATCAGTATTGTCTAATGTCACAGAGTAAGCCAAAAAGTAAAAATTTACTTACCCTGTGAGTTTTTATTACGTTACAGATACAAAGTAAAAGATGTATTTATAGCTAATAAAAATGAGCTTTTAGGTAGCTCGTTTCTTTCATTCAGCAGATGAGATATATGGATAACTCACCCCACTATGAGATAGTTTGTTTTTTACCAACATGATTAAGTAACTAATAGCACAACGGTTTGGATCCATCACAGGCACATACACACCGTACTTAGCACTTAGCTTCTTACTGAGCTTTTTGGCATACCCAGTAAACCCCGTACACCCAAACATAATGCTATCAGCACCATCTTGGTCTATCGCTTTACAGGCTAACTTAAACAAATCATGTAAGATTATCTTTCTTTCGTGGCATGTACTGCCTTTAAGGTCATTAACACTTTGGTCTAGTGGTCGTATCGATGCTAGGTTTTCTGTTACTCCAAACGCTCTTACATGCTCATTTTGCAGATCAACCACATCACTAACTGTAAGAATGGAGACCTTTTGACTCAAGAGCATCGCCGTATAAAAACTTGCCCGAAATCCCCCAATAACAGGAATGGTTACCGCTTGTCGTGCAGCTTCGACCCCACACATATCCATATCAGTAACAAATACCCCATCGTATCCCTCTTTTTCCGCTTGAATGACTTTTTCAACCACATAAGGGGCATTATTCGTTAAATCAATTCGAGATTCGATAAAGGAAGAACCATGATCTATATGTTCTAGATCAATCGTAATATTTTCAGTTCTAAATTTATCAACACTATCAGAAATTTGATCAGTAAATTCTTTGGTATTAACTGGAATAATAATTTTTAATTTCATTTAATAATATCCATTATTAATTCGTGATTTTTATTGGTGAATGATAGTCACCAAAATAATTAAACTTTTTAAATATTTCCGCGAAATTATCATGGAACCATTTTTGATCAATTTGTTTAGCACAATTAACAGTATAAATTGCCATATTTCTTAATCGATAATCAGTTGGTGTTGTTTCCCATACTTCCATTATCTCATCATTACTTATTAACGATGCATCACTAGAAAAACAACAAATTGAATCAGGGGCCATTGCTATTGGTGTACCTAAATTATCAGACCAAAGAAGCAAATTTTCATTTTGGGAAATAACGAAATATTTATCCCCATTATCACTTTGGTATTCTTGAACACCCCAATCGAATCCATTTTCAGTTTTATCTGTAATGCTGACTAATCTTCCTTTCATAACACACTGAGCACCAGGAAGACGCTCAATCACATCGAAACAAGAACCACTCTCTTGTACACTCACTTTAATGTTTTTTCCTAGATCTTTTGCTTTCATCAACATATCGGGTACCGCAGCATTATCCTGCTTTAGTTGGGAGCCTTTCATGGCGAATGACGACAGTGATGCACGCTGATCAAAACTGGTTGATTCACTGATAATCGCTCTCGTCATAGCATCGACATCAGAACTTGAATTACATTGGATAGTTAACACGCCACCATTGTCTTTTAGCGAATCCTCGGAGGTCAGGACACAAGGGGATACTGGGATTGGCGCATTGAGTTGGGGATTAGAAAACGTCGATAATTGTAAGCATGGAAAGGCCCTTCCACCTCCATCACCATTGATGATTGGGATTTTTTTATAAGCAGCGACCAATAGGCTCATACCATATGCAATAGCGCCAGTTTCAACAGGAGATAACGCAGAAAATTCCTTCTTTAAAACTTCTTCTAAGGCTTCAAATGACGTAACAGGAGAACTGCCATATCCTTTTTTCAAAAACTGTTCCGGTGCGCCCATGGCAGCCAAAACAGGAAGCCAATCCTCATCTTTAACTTCATCAATATCAATGTACTTAACTCGAATTTCTGAATTTGATTTTTCTTTAAACAAATCATCAATTCTATCTAGCAATGCTTGACCATTTTTTAGTGCACCACCTCCCCCGGATGCATAGAAATGAGCACCTAAAATAATATTATTCAAATCTTCTCGATTAAGAACACCATGAGCCATAAATAAAATCCTTCTTATTTTTAATGTGTGAAATCACAACGTTAAAGATATGTCGAACTCAATACAGTATCAGCCTGGTATCAATTCGGTATCAATTTGGTAATTTAGGCAAAATAATGTCCGGTTAGGTAATAACTATTGGATTCAAATAAAAAAAACGAGCACTGTGTGCTCGTTTTTTATTGGTCATACGATAGTCAATTTATTTAACTCAGTCGGTATCTTTTTTCTTCGGAGTAAGAAACCCTAATTTTTTCCCAATCCATAAAACTAGAACCATCAAAATAATCAAAGATAAAAAGTTACTTCCTTCTTGTGGATATTGAGCTTTAATAAAAGCAGAATGTCCTACCGCCCCCACAAAAAAACATGCTAACCCAACCAAAGGAATATCTTCAGCGATTGGATTACGTAAATATTCTTGATATAAGGCCTGCACTGACAGTACGAGTGCTATTAATGGAAAAATTGAGAACGTCACTTCGCTCATCATTATCCAAGATAAAATATAATCCCCACACATCCCTGCAATCAGAGCGAGGACTAAGGTCTTACGTTCAGAACCATGATTTGATGTGTCATTTTGCTTCGACATGCAATTCGCCTTTTCTTTGGTGATGTTCACGTTCTTTACGGTACCAATGCGCACCTTTGGCAATCATCCGTAATTGTTTAATTAACCGACTAGCAAGTTCATCCCTTTCTTGACGGCTCAAGTCTAATGCCTCTGCTCCAGAACTGAATACCAAAGTCACTGATGCTTCAGCCTGTGTTTCAGCTTCTTCACGACTCATTCCCGTCGCAATCAAATACTCAGCAAGTTCAGCAGAGAAATGCTGGATTTCTCTAGCTACAGCAGCACGAAATTCAGCAGAAATACCAGAACGCTCGCGCAATAACAGTCGGAATACGTTCGGACTGTTAGAGATAAATTCCATAAAAGTTTCCACGGATGTACGAATAACGCTGCCTTCTCTGACAATTCTCTGCCTCGCTTGGCGCATCAACTGACGCAGCAATAGGCCACCTTCATCCACCATCGTCAGCCCAAGCTCATCCATATCTTTGAAATGGCGGTAAAAAGATGTAGGTGCAATTCCAGCCTCTCGAGCTACCTCACGCAAACTTAAATTTGAAAAACTGCGTTCAGCACTTAACTGACTAAATGCCGCATCAATTAATGATCGACGCGTTTTCTCTTTCTGCTGGGCACGAACTCCGGTCGCTTTCATAGAAACTACAATCTCAGTTAACTCTCTCTGCTCCATACTATAACCTGATTGCCCATTTTGTCTAAGCATCAAAACACACCCTAACAAAAAGACATCCGATTTGTTCGATCAAGCCGAAAACCTTGCTCACAAAAAAGCATCCCATCACGCTTTACACTATTCTTTAAATAAAAGTATTCGCACAATGACCGCGTGGCAAAACATCACGCAACGTGATCCCTTCCACTCTGTCAGCAAGGCTTAGTGCCACTTAGGAATAAGGTAAGTTACACTATTAATACAAAATATTAACAACAATAACGAAGGGATTTTCAATGGCACAGAATAATCATTTTGACGTGATTGTAATTGGCAGTGGTCCAGGCGGTGAAGGTGCTGCGATGGGGCTAGCGAAATCAGGGAAACGCGTTGCTGTGATAGAAAAAGAACACAGTGTCGGCGGAGGTTGTACTCACTGGGGAACTATCCCATCGAAAGCATTACGTCACGCAGTAAGCCGTTTTATTGAATTTAATAACAACCCTCTCTTTTGTAAAAATAAAACCAGCTTGCACGCTTCGTTTTCTGACATTTTAAATCACGCCAAAAGTGTTATTGATAAACAGACTCGTCTACGCCAAGGTTTCTACGACCGAAACCAATGCACCTTACTATTCGGTTTAGCAAGCTTTGTCGATGAACACACTATCAATATCACGGCAGAAGATGGCAGTAGTGAGCAGTACAGTGCCGATCACTTTGTGATTGCAACCGGCTCTCGTCCCTATCAACCCAAAGATATCGATTTCTCTCACCCAAGGATTTACGACAGTGATTCCATTTTGAGTTTAGAGCACGACCCTCGCCACATTATTATTTATGGTGCAGGTGTTATTGGCTGTGAATATGCGTCGATATTTCGTGGTTTAGGTGTAAAAACTGACTTAGTAAATACTCGTGATCGCTTACTTTCTTTCTTGGATAACGAAACTTCCGATGCTCTCTCTTATCACTTTTGGAATAGTGGCGTTATCATTCGTAATGATGAGATGTATCAAACAGTTGAAGGTAGCCAAGATGGCGTAGTTGTGCATTTAAAATCGGGCAAAAAAATGAAAGCCGATTGTATCTTGTTTGCCAATGGTCGCTCAGGAAATACCGATAAACTTAATTTGTCTGCCGTTGGCCTAGAACCTGATTCACGCGGGCAACTGCAGGTAAATAAAAGCTATCAAACTAACATTGAACATATTTATGCGGTGGGAGATGTCATTGGCTACCCGAGCCTAGCCAGTGCAGCTTACGATCAAGGGCGATTCGTCGCACAAGATATTGCGTTTGGTGAAGCATCAAGCCAATTGATCGAAGATATTCCTACCGGTATTTATACCATTCCAGAAATAAGCTCTGTGGGTAAGACAGAACAAGAACTGACAGCAGCAAAAGTTCCTTACGAAGTAGGACGTTCTTCGTTTAAACATTTAGCGCGAGCACAAATCGCTGGGAAAAACATTGGTAGCTTAAAGATTCTTTTTCATCGAGAAACCAAGCAAATCCTAGGCATCCATTGCTTTGGCGAACGAGCTTCTGAAATTATTCACATTGGTCAGGCAATCATGGAACAGAAAGGGGAAGCGAATACCATTGAATATTTTGTAAACACGACATTTAACTACCCCACCATGGCTGAAGCTTACCGTGTTGCTGCACTGAATGGTCTAAATCGCTTGTTCTGAAGTTTACATTTCCCAAGTAACCAATAAAAATGCAGCGTTTTTTCGCTGCATTTTTCTATCCGTTACACTAAGAAACGCTGTGCTTTCCACTGCTGTGCCATTACCACAGATAAAGTCAGCCCCCGCATTGCCATAAAGGTTAACATCGATAACCACAATCCGTGATTTCCCCAACTTTGGGTCGACCAGAAAAGAATAAAAAAGCTCGCTGCTGCAACAAACATACTATTGCGCATCTCTTTTCCTTTAGTTGCACCAATAAATACGCCATCCAGCAAATAACACCACATGGAAACCAACGGCATCGCCACCAGCCAAGGCATAAATTCCATAGCCTGTTGATGCACGTTAGGAATATCGGTTATCAATCCTACTAATCCATCACCGCATAATCCAAACACCATGGTGAGCAGTGCACATATCAGTAAGCTCCAAAATACGGTACCAATCATTGCCTCTTTTAATTGGTGTTCACTCTTCGCTCCAATTGACTTTCCGACCAAGGCTTCCATTGCATAAGCAAACCCATCCATTCCATAAGAGATGAACATGACAAAGCTCATCAATACCGCATTAGCAGCAACGGTCTTGTCTCCCAAAGCTGCACCTTGAAAAGTCATTAAACTAAAAACCACTTGCAAACATAACGAGCGCAGAAAAATATCACGGTTTAATTTAATAAAACGCACTAAACCATGACTCACCTGCCCCCATACGGATTTTGGAGATGGAAGATGGTGTGAAATCCAATAACGTACAACGCATATCAGCGCAAATATGGTTCCAACATAATCAGAAATAACAGAAGCCAAGGCGGCGCCTTCCACTTTCCAATTCAAGCCAACAACAAAGAGTAAATCGAGAACAATATTAACAAGGTTAGTAATGATCACCATCCACATTGGAGCGCGCGCATTTTGTGTACCTAATAACCATCCCAGTAATACGTAATTAGCTAAAGAAGCTGGGGCGCTCCATACTCGAATCGTGAAGTATTGATAGCCGTAGTGTTTGACGTGTTCACTAGCATCGCTCCATTGAAAAATGAGATCAGCGATCACTCGGTGAAATAGGAGAAAGACTGTGGCAAATCCGATTGCCATAATAAGCCCTTGCAACAAAACTCGAATCAACTGTTTTGGGTCTTCACTACCGACGGCTTGAGCGGTTAACCCCGTGGTAGACATCCGCAAAAAGCCAAGTAGCCAGAGCGTAACACTGATCATCGTGCTGCCTAAAGCAACCCCACCTAAATACCAAGCATGGTCTAAATGGCCAATAACAGCCGCATCAATTAAACCTAATAGTGGAACAGTGATGTTGGATAAAACCATTGGTACTGCAAGCCAGAGTACCTGTCGATGAACAGTCCTATTTGATAACGTTTGAAGAATGAATTGCACACTTTGCCCTCTTTGTTAGAAGGCAAAGTGTAACTAAGTTAATGCTAATGCTCTATCCCCAAGTTAGATCAAGATGCTGTTTCAGCAAGAATGTATTCATTTCTTTAGGAGGAACGGATTTGCAAATAGAGTCACTCTACGTAGGAGCTATTACTCCTACGTGACCGACCTTTGCTCACTGATAGCGCTCTGCATCGCAAACCTTAAGGTCATTTAAAAATATTGTAGAGCTTGATTACCAACGCAATATTGTAACAACTGGAGTAAAACGCAGTTTATATCGGCCTAATTTACGCAGTGTGCGTTGCCACAGTTTCCAACGTGTACAATGCCTATCAAGAGGAGATAGTGCTGATACGGACTTTAACCAAGGCAAGCATTTCAACATTGCATTACAAACAGAATCAAATCCATGCTGATAAATACCTGAGCCCAATTTTTGGCCAAGCTTAGTCGATGTTTTGTCACCAGCCAATACTACACAAGCAGTCGCCGTTGAAAAATTGAATCCTAGAGCATGAATAAAATGAGCCACTTGCTCGGCATCACAATCTAATAAAGCATGTTCACATAATACTAGAATCGGCGCATTTTCTGGCACAGGCAGATCATCGAACCAATCTAACTCAGTCACACTGCCGGAGAAATGCTGATACCGTTCACTACGATGAAAAAGCTTTTGCCGCCACAAAAGGTTCTCTGTGATATCAAGCTCGACCCAATGACAGCGCCCATTATCAATCCGATAAAATCGAGTATCTAACCCCGCACCGACATTCACAATCCAGCCATCCGGATGTAGTTCTAAGAAATGTCGTACCTGCTGATCACACACTTGGGCTAATGTTGCATGCAATAACTGCTTTTGATCGATGTCACCAGAAAGGCAATCAGGGGCGAGTTGGCAACGCTGACAAGCAGTCGCTGCGATAGGATCGTATATAAGTCCGTTATCAACCAAACTTTCTCGACTACGCAACCATAACGGTTGTACAAGATTGGTTGGGATCTGATAACGCTTATTTGTAGGAGTTGAAGCAGCACACATTATCATCTTCCTTATAGGGCAACAGAAAGATGATAATGAATATCAATTAGATTTACAAGTTATTGAGAATAGATCTCAAGAAGATTTTACATCCAGTCAGTATTACGAATAATACCTACGGCAATCCCTTCAATCGTTAACTGCTGACAAGTGAGATCAACTTCAATCGGTGCGAAATCGTCATTTTCTGCATGTAGTAACACCGTAGAGCCTTTGCGCTCTAAGCGTTTCACTGTGACATCATCTTCAACACGAGCCACCACAACCTGACCATTACGAACATCTTGCGTTTTGTGCACAGCTAACAAGTCACCATCCATTATGCCAATTTTTTTCATACTTTCGCCATGAACACGAAGCAAGAAATCAGCATTAGGTCGGAACATTGCACGATCAACTTGGTAATGTGCTTCAACATGTTCTTGAGCCAAAATAGGTTCGCCTGCAGCAACCTGACCAATAAGAGGTAAACCTTGTTCTTCTGGAGTATCATTGGCTGCAGTATCCAACAAAATACGAATACCTCGAGAGGCACCAGGGACAATCTCAATCACTTGCTTACGAGCAAGTGCTTTTAAGTGTTCTTCCGCTGCATTAGCAGAACGAAATCCTAACTCACGGGCAATCTCTGCGCGAGTTGGCGGCATTCCTGACTCTTCAATTTTAGTTTTAATCAGATCGAAGACTTGTTGTTGGCGTGGCGTTAACGGCTTCATAATTCACCTGTCTGTTTATACAGTTGCCTGTGAGTATATCCAGTATTTGGTTAAATGCAAAGCCAATTGCTCATTTTTTAGATAAAGAGGATATCAATCCAAACAAAAGCCGTGATGACCATCATAATCAGCACAGCAGCCGACCCCATATCTTTCGCTCTACCAGCCAGTTCATGGTATTCACTACCAATACGATCAACCACGGCTTCAACTGCACTGTTGAGTAGTTCAACAACCATAACCATGAGTAGCGAACTAATCATTAAGATACGTTCAACATGAGTCACATCCAACCAACATGCGATTGGGATTAAAATACAAGCTAATAAGACTTCTTCTCTAAAAGCTGCTTCGTTTTTAAATGCAGCTTTTAACCCCTGAACAGAGTATCGACTCGCTTTAATTAAACGTTTCAACCCTTGTGGATTTTTTGTACTCACAGGTGCTCCAAGGCTATTTGCAAATTTATCATTATGATTAGACGCTCGAATCATCAATTAAGTTAACAGGTTCGACCAGCTCTGTTATTCTTAAAACTCAACAATTATAAATCAGTGATGCGTTCTATCTCTCAACCACATCGATGGTGAATGTTTGTTTAATATACAAAAATGGAACGCTTAAAACTTACGACTATTTCTTGAGGCTCAGAACTCTTATGTCTTCTGGACACAGCTTAACTCGTTCATTACTCAACCTACCGTTAAAGATATTGGTGAAAGGAAATGCTATTCCATCAAAGCCCATTGATGATTTAGGGATCAATGTTACCAAGCCGATCGTTTACGCACTACCTTTTCGTTCCAATGTAGATTTAGTGACACTTCAGCGCTTCGCAATTGAGGCTGGACTCCCCGATCCGCTACAACCGCTAGAGATTAATGACCATCAGTATGAACGTTATGTATTTATTGGCTCTCGCCCTAAGTTAAGAAAAGCAGATAATCATATACCAACAACATCAATTCAGCTGTTCTCTGAGTTACTACAACAACATAAAGTAGACTCTGAACTTGATGTTCAAGTGATTCCTGCCACTGTTTTATGGGGTAGAAAACCGGGAAAAGAAGGTGAACACAAACCCTATTTACGAGCCTATCGTTCAGGACAAAAAGCCAAAGTAGTACTCACTTCAGGTCGAGACTGTATGGTTAGGTTCAGCCCCGTCGTATCCCTACGCTATATGGCAGATAACCACGGAACAGATGAAGCGATTGCATTAAAGCTAGCACGTGTCGCCCGCATCCATTTTTCACGTCAAAAACTTGCTGCGTCCGGCCCTAACCTGCCCGAACGTTATCAACTGTTTGAAAGGTTAATGAATTCTCCGGCGATCAGAAAAGCGATTGCAGATGAAGCCAAGAGTAAAAATATCTCAGAAGAAAAAGCTCGTCATGAAGCGCAGAAGATTCTCGATGAGATTGCAGCCAAATTCTCATATTCCTTAGTTAAAAAAGGCGATCGCTTACTTGGATGGCTATGGAACCGTATTTATCAAGGTTTAAACATCAATAATGCAGCGACAGTTCGTAAACTCGCTCAAGATGGCCATGAAATTGTTTACGTACCTTGTCACCGTAGCCACATGGACTATTTGCTGCTGTCTTATGTTTTATTCCATGAAGGGCTAGTCCCTCCACATATAGCTGCAGGTATTAATCTTAACTTTTTTCCTGCTGGCCCACTGTTTCGTCGTGGTGGTGCTTTCTTCATCCGCCGCAGCTTTAAAGGCAATAAACTCTACTCTACTATCTTTAGAGAATATTTAGCAGAGCTGTTCACCAAAGGTTATTCCGTTGAGTATTTTAGTGAGGGAGGTCGTTCGAGAACTGGCCGTTTATTACCCGCTAAAACCGGCATGCTCGCAATGACAATTCAAGCCATGCTAAGGGGGCTAAATCGTCCGGTGACGTTAGTACCCGTTTATATTGGCTATGAACACGTTATGGAAGTAGGCAGTTACGCAAAAGAATTGAAAGGCAGTCGCAAAGAGAAAGAAAATGCTGGCCTCGTATTACGTACCGTAAGAAAACTGCGCAATTTTGGCCAAGGCTACGTTAACTTCGGTGAACCTATTTCACTTAATCAATTTTTGAATAAAAGAGTACCTGATTGGACCCAAGATATTGATCCGATGGGAACAAGTAAACCTCAATGGATGACGCCAACGGTTAATGAGTTAGCCAATACAATGATGACGCGTATCAATAGCGCAGCGGCAGCTAATGCGATGACATTATGCGCCACAGCTCTCCTTGCCTCTCGCCAAAGAGCGTTATCACGCGATAACCTGGTTCGGCAAATCGACTGTTATTTGGATTTATTGCGCAATGTTCCTTATTCGAACACCTGTACAGTACCTAAAGAGGATGCCGTAAGTTTGGTGCGCCATGCCGAGTCGTTGGATAAGTTCATCATTGAATCGGACAAAATCGGGGATATCATCTCCCTTGATCGCAGCCAATCTATTCTGATGACTTATTATCGTAATAACGTTATTCATCTATTGGCACTGCCATCTCTCATTGCTCAAATCATCATTCGTCATCAACGGGTGTCAAAACAGCAAATATTTAAAACCGTAAAGCATATTTATCCTTTCATTAAACAAGAGCTGTTCATCCACTATCAAAACGATGAGCTAGAATCTGTGGTTAATGCTTATATTGATGAATTAGAGAGACAGGAATTAATGACGGTATCTGGCGACCAAGTTCAGATAAATCAAAGTAATACTCAAACTTTGATGCTGTTAGGTCGTACAACATCAGAGACACTGCAGCGCTATGCAATTACGCTAAATCTATTGGTCAAACATCCAGAACTGGGTAAAGCAAACTTAGAACGCTATAGCCAAGAAGTCGCGCAACGTTTGGGCCGACTGCATGGCATTAATGCGCCTGAATTTTTTGATAAGGGTGTGTTTGCTAGTTTATTCATTACTTTAAAGCAACAAGGATATATAGACCAAGAAGGAAATAGCCAACAAGAGCAAAGCTTAAGCTTTGCGAAAGAGTTATACCATTTGCTTTATCCGGAAGTCAGATTGACTATTCAGGAGAGTATTTATCAAACTGAGCTAACGGATATGTAACTGTCACGATTTTCTAAATGACATGAATCACTTATGCATAAAAAGACAAAGCCGCTCAAATGAGCGGCTTTGTTATAAACAATAAAACGGTTAAATTAAGTAAGCAATCAACAAACCGATGCAAACTGCGATCCCAACATAATTGTTATTTAAAAATGCAACAAAACAAGGATCACGCTCTCTATGGCGAATTAAATGCTGCTGATACACGAACAAACCACCAGCAACTAACAGAACCCAATAATAAATAACACCTAAGTGTAACTGGCAGCCTAAACCAATCAACATGGCCAGTGTTGCTAACTGCAGTAAGCCTATGATCAGTTTATCAAAACGACCAAATAGAATGGCCGTTGATTTAATACCAACCTTGAGATCATCATCTCTATCTACCATCGCGTATTGGGTGTCATAAGCAATAGTCCACAACACATTAATCACAAAAACAAACCAAGCCATCATCGGTAGTTCACCCGACTGCGCAGCCCAAGCCATAGGAATCGACCAACTGAAAGCAAGCCCTAAAAATAGCTGAGGTAAGTAGGTATAGCGTTTCATGAACGGATAAATAAAAGCGAGCACGATACCAAAATAAGATAACCTGATGGTTAAATCGTTCATGGTCAACACTAAAGCAAATGAAATGATGGATAATGTAACAAATAAGAATACCGCTTCTTTCGCACTCACCACCCCTGAAGGTAACGGCCTGTTACGTGTCCTTTTCACAAAGCCATCGACTTTGCGATCGGCAAAATCATTAATTACGCAGCCAGCAGAGCGCATTAAAAAAACGCCCAGAACAAAAACAATGAGCACTTTCCAATCTGGTAAGCCCTTTGCTGCAATGATCAATGCCCAAACGGTTGGCCATAACAAAAGCAGTGAACCAATTGGGCGATCCATACGCATTAACTGCCAATATGCGCGTGCTTTAGCAAAGGTCATCTAAACAGGCTCCTGAGTATAAATAGGGGAATGAGGTAAAAAGAGTTCTGCGACTAGCATTGGTTTGTGATCCATCCATAAACGTGAACGTCGAGCTAATAAAGGCTTACCGTCAACGTCGGCCCACCCTACTTCCAATCCATCACGTTTCACATTATCCGCACTAAAAACCGTTAATCCTAGAGGAGTTGTTCCTTGGTTAGATAAATCATGCTGTGAATCACGAATTGTTGATTCAGGAATAAGGGTACGGCCAATCACCCATGGTTCATCATCACCTAAAAGCACAACTTCTCGAACCCAGCAATCTTCTGAGGTATTGAGAGGGGCAACATCATTATCTAATAAATTTTTATGCGCAACTTGTTGATTATTTATCAAATTAACATTAAGTTGGTTACATTGTTTGGCTAATAAACGTGATAATGAGCCTTTTTCCAACAGCCATTTCTTACTCTGTTCATCAGGAAATGTGAACATACTGGGTGAAGACCAGCTAACGTAATGTAGCGAATATAGGTAGAGCGAAGTAAACTTATTCATACTAATATTTCTATATGACAACATAGCGTCATAGGTGAAGCCAGAGATCACTTCTAGCAACCATAACTGGGCTTATCACTATTTTATTTAATGGATTGTTGCACTTATTGTAACAAGACTCGAGCCTTTCGAATATCGTAAACAAACTAAAGAAAAGACAACAATATGTTTAAACGTTTTCTAACCCCAGTGATACTTACTTTAAGTTTGCTCGCACCTTTCTGTGCCTCTGCTGAGCAAGAACAACCACCCAAACTTGCATACTTTACGCTCGAACCCGATCTCACCACTAACTTTTACACCAAAGGTAAAAAACTCGGTTATATCCAAGTACGCATTGATATCATGGTCGCTAATGAGGCTGATCTTCCTATTGTAGAAAAACATCAGCCCCTAATCCGTGATGCAGTGGTTGAATTATTAGGAGAGCAAAGTGCAGACACGATCAAGTCACTCTCGGGGCGAGAAGATTTACGTAAGACGCTGGTAGAAAAACTAAATAACATCTTACTACCAGAGACCGGGCGCCGTATCATCGCCGACTTACTTTTTACCAAATATATGTATCAATAAAACAGCAACAGAACGGCTTAATCTATTTGGCTTGATGACGCCAAGCGTCACTCAAGCCAAGTAATCCACCAGCAAGTAATCCAGCCAAGTGTGCTGTATTTGCGATAGCCATAAAAGGTTGCACATAGCCAAGTACTAACCAAATCAGCATAAATATAACAATTGATTTAGGCAGACTCACTCCAAGATGCGGAGCTCGAACACTGATCACCCATATGTAACCAAGCAAAGCATAAACCACTCCAGATAATCCCCCGAAGTTTGCACCATCAACCCAATATTGCCCAGCACCTGAGATAACTGCGGATACCACAAATATTTTTGCTACGGTAACACTGCCAAGCTTTTTCTCAATTGAACCACCAAGATCCCACCACCACAGTAGGTTAAAAGCGATGTGCATAACTGAGAAATGCAATAATGCATGAGAGACCCAGCGCCATAACTGCCATTGCTGAGATGTATAAGCAGGGAAATGCAGTAGAGAAAAAATAGCGCGTCCGAACCCCAATATCTGCAGTAGATAAATAGCTATACACGCAACCATGATTATTAGGGTGACAGGCCCTGCTCGATCTTTGATCATCGAGATCAAGCTTGGAGATTGATATTTAAAGGGCGGTGATTGATCATGACCGATCTCCCAGGATGCCGCTTGATACTTTGGATCATCAGGATGAGTGATAAATAGATTTAGCTCATCAACCACAGCCGAATATTGTGAATCATCAGATAACCACAATGAAAACTGCCCATCTCCTTCAGACATTATCTGAATATCAATCTGCTGCTTTGCCATATAATCAATAAAAGCTTGAGCAACACGAGGATTGTTTAGAGTGACCAGTTTTATCATAAATTATTCACCTTTTATTACGGGTAAGCCTGCTCGATGCCAAGCTTCAAAACCACCATCAACACTATATACCTGTTCAAAACCTTGGTTTATTAAATATTGAGCAGCACCCTGACTACTGTTGCCATGATAACAAATGACAAGAACCGGATGATCAAATTCAATCTCATTCATAAATTCCACAATCGTATCATTCGTTAAATGAAAAGATTGATCAGCATGAGCCACATGAAAAGACTGCGGATCGCGGATATCAACTAAAGCCGCCCCTTTTTCTTCCATCATTTTATGAGCATTAAATACATCGATATGTTGAAATTGGTCCATTTGAAAAGCCTTGTAATCTTGGGTTGTTATATTGACTGCATTGTAACCTATCCAATGGCTAACAAGTACACGTACTCAATAAGGTTATCCACTTATGCTACTTTAGGATCATTTTGTGGATAAAACTGTGGATAGCGTTGATAAAGTGTTTTTTTGATCTTTGATCCACAACATCTAGTAATGATCCTTATTTAGCTGTGTGTAAAAGAAAACATATCCCCATTCAAAAAATCGCTTTCAGCCCTTTATTTACCCTGTTTGATGACAACTCATAAATAAATTTGTCACAGAGTTATCCACAGATTTACCCCCCCTACTGATCACTATTTTTCGATCCAATTCACCAATATTGAGATCAGTCATGCACATATCGATCGGCAATAAAAAAGGCTGAGATCGTTAAATCTCAGCCTTCACATTCTATAAAGTGGATAACTTAAATATCACCCACTGCTTCTTTAAGCTTTTTCATCGCATTCTTTTCAAGCTGACGAATTCGTTCAGCGGAAACACCATAATGATCGGCAAGTTCTTGCAATGTCGCTTTTTGGTCATCAAGCCATCTTGAACGAACGATGTGTTGACTACGTTCATCCAACGTTGCTAATGCTGCGGTTAAACGCTGATTAGTGTGTTCTTCCCAGTTTTGGGCCTCAACGTTGTCTGCCAAGTCAGAGTCTTTGTCTTCAAGATACAGCACTGGCGCTGTGTAAGACGAATTTTCATCGTCGTCTGCTGACATTTCAAACGTCGCATCTTGCGCAGCTAGGCGAGATTCCATCTCACGTACTTCTGAAGGCTCGACACCTAATTCTCTTGCAACAGTCTCAACTTCACCATTGTTGAACCAACCTAAACGTTTTTTCGATTTACGTAGGTTAAAGAACAATTTACGTTGTGCTTTAGTCGTTGCAATTTTTACGATACGCCAGTTACGAAGCACGTATTCGTGAATTTCGGCTTTGATCCAGTGGACGGCAAACGACACGAGTCGAACACCTACTTCCGGATTAAAACGTTTTACCGCTTTCATCAGGCCGATGTTACCTTCCTGAACCAAATCTGCCATAGGCAAACCATAACCAGAGTAACCTCGAGCCACATGAACAACGAATCGAAGATGAGAAAGGATTAGTCCTTTCGCTGCTTCAATGTCACCTTTGTAGTGTAACCGCTCTGCGAGTGAGCGCTCTTCGTCAGCTGTTAGCATCGGATAGCTATTCACTGAACGAATATAGCTGTCTAGGCTATCTTGCGTTACTAGAGCCATTGGATACGCTTGGTTAGTCATTCAATTCCTCATCAATTTCTGATCTGGAGCCACTTTAACTCAACTATGCTGAACCTAAAATGAATAGAGTTCAAGCACTAGAAGTTATTATGCATAAACAATTATAATAAACAAGTCAACACTTGTTAACATATTGTCCGTATTTTCTATTCTAAATGGGGTCTATTTCTTTGAGATGACGGTTCGCGGATACTCGAGCAGCCACACATCCAATAAAGGTTCCCATCATCAATAATAATAACGATTCATCCCAACCTAATCCCAATAGTTGGAAATGACTGTCGTATAACCCTGCTAATTTTTCTACTGCGTTATTCAGCAATAAAGTAATTATAGCCGTCATTACCCACGCGATGATCGCCCCTAAAATACCGAACCACATACCAGAATATACATAAGGCCTTAGTATGTAGCTGTCGGTTGCTCCAATCAGCTTCATGGTTTGTATTTCTTCTTTATTCGACTGCACATTAAAGCGCAGCGTATTCCCTACAATGAGAAATACAGAAGCAAGCATCAGAATAGATAGACTGACCACTAAAATACTGGCTAGGTTGCGAATGGCATCAAGACGAGATAGCCAATCCTCGTCAAGCCTCACGTCTGTTACACTGGCGTTTTTTTGTATATCCAGGGCAATCGACTTGATTTGCTGTTTTTGAGTGACTTTGGGATTCACAATCAACACAGCTGGCAGAGCAGAAGAATCCAGCAAACTAATCGCTTGCTCGAATCCAGCATTCGCACTCAGGTCTTCAATCCCTTGTTGTGGCGAAATATATTCCACTTTATCGACATCATCCCTTCGCTCAATTTCATCTTTGATGACCATAATTTTTGCTTCGGGCGTGCCTTCTTCAAGGTACACACTAATTTGCGAAGAACTGGCTACGCTAGCAGCAACAGATGAGATATTTTTACTAATCAGATAAAAACAACTTGGTAAAGTGAGCGCCATAGAGATAACCGCAAGCGTAAGGATATTCCCCATCGGACGTTGCCAAAGCTTATTAAATGCCGCTTTAGCCTGTTTTATCTGAACAGTAAAATAGCCATCCGTTTTCATGCGCTTACCAGGATTAGACTTAGGCTCTTTACGCTTTAATCTTTTATTGGCCATAATCTTGGACCTCGCTCAAAAAACCTTGGTTCAGTTCTAAGTGACGATATTGAGGACGAGAATTCACTAAGTTAATATCGTGAGTCGCCAATAAAATGGTGACTCCAGCTCGATTAAATTCTTCAAATAATCGTAGAATTCGGTTCGACAGTTCTGGATCAAGGTTTCCGGTAGGCTCATCTGCAAGCAATAGAGTCGGACGATTAACCACAGCCCGAGCAATACCAACTCGTTGCTGTTCCCCACCTGATAACTGTGTCGGGAAACAGCGTGCTTTATCAAGCAATCCCGTTTTATCTAGCGCTGCAGAAACACGCCGTTTGATTTCCGCTTCACTCGCAGATTCAATTCTCATTGGCAAAGCCACGTTCTCAAACACCGTACGATCCATCAGCAGGCGGTGATCTTGAAATACAATACCAATATTACGACGTAAAAAAGGAATATCACGATTAGGAATCCGTGTTATATCGTGATCATTAAAACTGATTTTTCCGTCCGTTGGCCTTTCAATCGCACAGATTAATTTCAACAGGGTACTTTTCCCTGCACCTGAATGCCCACCTAGAAACGCCATTTCACCCCGGCGTAGATGGAAATCTACCTTCTGCAGTGCCTGACGTCCGCCTCGATAGGCTTTACTTACTTGTTGAAATTTAATCACGCATTATTCCTCTTGAACCTACCTTAGGAATACCTTCATTAAGTATTTAATTTTTAATGTTATTCATCGCGGCTAAACAGCGCATCGATAAATTCTTGAGTTTCGAATGGACGAAGATCATCGATTCCTTCACCCACACCAATATAACGAATTGGAATTTGGAACTGATCAGCTAGGGCAAAAATAACACCACCTTTTGCAGTACCATCTAGTTTAGTTAGAGTAATCCCGGTTAAAGGTGCTGCTTCGGTAAATAACTTCGCTTGGCTAATCGCATTTTGGCCAGTTCCCGCATCAAGCGTTAACATGATTTCGTGAGGTGCTGAATCATCGATTTTTTTCATCACACGAACAATTTTACGCAACTCTTCCATTAAGTTGCCTTTATTTTGCAGACGACCAGCGGTGTCGGCAATGACCACGTCATAATGGCGCGCTTTAGCCGCTTCAATCGCATCATAAATCACTGAAGCGCTATCAGCCCCTGTGTGCTGCGCAATAACAGGCACATCATTACGTTCACCCCAAACCTGAAGCTGTTCGACAGCGGCGGCACGGAATGTATCCCCAGCGGCTAACATCACTTTCTTGCCATCCGCTTGAAATTGTTTCGCCAATTTACCAATGGTTGTTGTTTTACCTACCCCATTAACACCAACCATAAGAATGACGTAAGGTGTTTTTTCTGTGTCGATAACTAAAGGTTGTTCAACGGTAGAAAGGATGTCAGCCATCTCTTCCTTTAACAATCCATATAATGCTTCGCCATCTTTTAATTCTTGGCGCGATGCTTTTTCTGTCAGACTATCGATAATTTTCATTGTGGTATCCATGCCCACATCAGCAATCAATAGCTGTTCTTCTAACTCTTCAAATAAGTCATCATCGATTTTTTTACCCTTAAACAGGCCAAAAAAGCCAGCACCAATATTGGCTTTAGTACGACTTAAACTACGTTTTAAACGAGCAAAAAAGCTTTCCGTCGGTTTCTCTTGTTCCTGAATACGGGCTGCTTTAGGTTCTTCAACCACTTCATGTTCAGGCTCTTCAATTACTTCTGCTTCTGCTTCTGCTTCTGCTTCTGCTTCTGCAACAAGAGTATCTTCAGACTCAGATGGCTCATCAACGACCGGTTGATCTTGTTCGTCTTTTTCTACTTCGGTTGTTTGTGTCTGGCCAGACTCTTCATCGCCAAAGCCGAGCCACGACAGTAAGCCACGCTTCTTTTTTTCTGTCATCAGGGAATATCCTAGATTTGCTTAACTAACTATGACTCTTTTCTTGGAGAATTATCCCTCTAAAGAAAAGAAAAAATGACAAAGCAGTGAAAACTTTTGCTCTCACTTGATACACTTTGCCATACTTTTTTCATTCAACTGTCCATTTCCAGCCATAATCGCTGGCAGGATGGCTATAGTAACACTTAATGAGCGGTCAAAAAATCTATGGCAAGACGTCCTAAGCAAAAACCATCTGCTGCCCAATCACCAACAGGTCACGTACGCATAATCAGTGGGTTGTGGAGAGGAAGAAAACTCCCTGTCCATGATGCTCAAGGATTAAGGCCAACGACCGATCGAGTCAAGGAAACTCTATTTAATTGGCTAGCGCAAGATATTGCAGGCTCAAACTGTCTTGATCTTTTTGCAGGTTCAGGCGGTTTAAGCTTCGAAGCTGCATCTCGTCAAGCTAACCACGTCTCTATGTTGGAATTAAACCCTAAAGCGTATCAGCAGTTGAGTCAAAACATCACCGCTTTAAAGACAACAAATATTGAAGTTCATCAAACAGATACTTTGCAATACTTGGCGAAAAAAGGCACGCCCCATGATGTAGTCTTTATTGACCCCCCTTTTCGCAAAGGCTTACTTGAGGAAACGATTCAGTTGTTAGAAAACAATGGGTGGTTAGCCAATTACGCTATGATTTATATTGAATGTGAACGTGAGTTAGCCTTACCTGAGCTACCTGAACACTGGGAGCTTTACCGGGAAAAATCAGCAGGTCAGGTGAGCTATCGTTTATACGAAAGGAATGTAGGATGAAAGCTCTCATTTGGATCGCTAAAACAGCCATTGCACTTGTTTGGTTAGTGCTCATTCTTAATATAGTCATGCCTTTCCCCGGGAAAGCGGCTTGGGCGCTATACATCATGACTGTGTTTTTGTTTATGATGCATGGTCTTCAAGCATTGATTTTTATTGGGGCGTTCGGTGACAAAATTTCCATGAGTCGCTGGGAAAAGTGGTCAATACTCATATTTGGTATTTTTGCCCTACTGGATATTCGGCGAAAGCACATGTCTTAATATCGCTATCCCAAAATAAATAAAGCCCGGTACCGGGCTTTATTTATTTTGGGTATATAGCGTTACTGAAGGTCCATATAACTTTTCACACCATCGAGTAGCATCTGAGTTGAAATCATGACTAAGAGCAACCCCATAAGCCTTTCTACAGCCTTCAACCCTCGCTCACCAAGTAACTTGTGAAAGAACCCATAAAACATAAGGATACCAGATGTGCCAAGCCACGCTAACAACACAGAAATAGACAGCTCAAACATATGGTTAGAGTACTGAGTTGAAAGCAGTAATAAAGAAGCGATAACCGATGGCCCAGCGATCATAGGAATAGCCATAGGTACGATGAATGGCTCTTCGCCAGCGGCTAACCCAGTAATACTCCCAGCGCTCGGAAAGATCATTTTAATCGCAATAATAAATAAGATGACCCCACCCGATATACTTAGGGTTTCAGGTTGAACATGCAAGAAGCCTAGAATTGATTTTCCCGCATACAAGAACAGCAACAAAATCACCAATGCTGCACTTAGCTCACGAATTAGGATAATACGACGTCGTTTTTTGTCGAAATGCTTAAGAATAGACAGGACAACGGGTAAATTCCCGAGAGGATCCATGATCAAAAATAGCATGGTCGCTGCTGATAGAATTTCCATAACACCTCAATAAAACGAATAATTGGGCGCAGTATAGCAACAGAGTCTAAATATTTCGATCACAATGAGGGCAAGTTATGCCCAAGTAACAGCATAAATACTGGGCAAAAATTAAAAGTATAAATCAGTCATGCTGGCAGATCTGAGCGCGGTTTAGATGCCACTTCCCGTCTTCAACAATCACTTTATCGTGCTGCTGTAGAAAACTTAATAGTGTATCTGTATTCAGGTTCTCACATTTACAAGTATTGAAGTGGACATTATCGCCAAATTGCTGCGCAATCCATGTTCTAAGCTCACTTTCCGTAGAAGGGTTTACTTCAAGATGGTTTAGCACTTTATGTGCATGGACGTTAGCCATGTTTAAAGCTCCTTAAGAGATAATAGGACTCTTCAAGGTACTCCGAATATGACAACATTAACTTGATGTAACTCAGTTATAAATCAAAACAGCTTCGACAATTAAGCACTGCGCGAGCAAATAAGTACCAGAAACCAAATATTCACCACACTTTATTGGTTGGCGGTTTTCATGGATGGCTAAAATTACCCAAGACACCATAAAAAGTAACGCCCCCAGAAAGCCACAAAGTGCCGATGGCGTGCTTAGTCTTAACCAAGACTGGCCAGCTGCCCAAGCCATCTGAATCAAAACTCCTCCCATGATCATTACCGGGAAAATGAGCTTATCAAGCTGAGGGAGAAGAAGAAAAAACGCAACAATACCAGTAGCGATTAATAAAGCGGGCATCCACCAAACAATAGATCCAGATAACTGCATCCAAAAAGCGACACTAACAAGTATCTGTGCCGCTAAAAAAGAGATAAAACTGATTCGAGAATACTGCTTAAAGTAATGAAGTACATCCGCCACCATAGAAACAAGTAAACTCGCAAGAATCCATTTCCCAGGAGCAAAACTTGCTGGAGTTTCACTGAGTAATAAAACAAACAGTAAACCCAGACTGACTAAGCGGAACACAAGAGACTGCTGCAAGTCCTTGTTTTTATATGAATAAATGCTGATATATCCAGATAGTGCGACCGAAATCCAGCTCCACATGCTCATAACGCCTCTTTATACTAATGTCGCCAGTGTAGAGATGAGAAAAGATAAGTCCAGTAAAGAAGAAAAAAACTTCGATCTAGATATATAACTGAAATGATTACAATTTAACCCAAGCTCACCTAAAGAAAGAAAAATAGATAAAAATACCATTTCAATGAGAATTGACATCATAATCGTTATAAAAACAATAATAATAGCCAAAAAACCACATTATAGACCTAAAAAATCTTATTTTAAATATAAACAACATATAAAAAATACTACAAAAACAATAAATTAAAAAACAAAAATACAGGCAACCGTTTGCTTTTGTGCCAACAAAGAATATCACCATCAAGATTTCTATATTAGAAAATCATTTCCCATTTACAATTGACATATGATAATTATTATCACTAAACATAGTATTTATTACATAAACCCTATGTTTATAAAAAAAATTAGACCATTCCTCCCCTAGTAGCTAAAAATCACAAAATACCATATTTAGAACATACCATTAACTTAAATAATTAAATATAAATCATAAACTTAAAATACAAAAAGAAGAAATTATCAGCACAATGTACACTTTAAAAACAATTCAAAAACATATGAAAAGTCATGGGTTTTATCCTTTATCCCTACCACTTAATGAGTGGTTTACACTATTATGTAGTTTAATACTTGATTAAAACAATAAAGTAATGCTATTCTTTATTCATATTATTAATAGTGAATAAGGAGCGGTGTTATGATTTCTTCATCTCAAAAACAGGGATTAGTCATGATTGCAGTGATCGTTGGCCTAATGACACTGCCTATGATTTACTAATTTCCCGTGATTAAAAATAAAAAAGGACGCTGCAGCGTCCTTTTTTATTTTTAATTAACTCTATATGTATTTTTATTTCAATAAGTTAAAACCCAAAGTGTTGATTAAGCTCGTCCCAGTGCATGTAATAAAACAGAACAGCAGCGAGTGTCATTACTGTCATTAAAGATAGCGCAATTCTCCATACAAAACGTCCACTTCTGGGTGTTAATTCTTTTTCACACTCTTTACATGCCAGAAAAAACTCCCTACTTTCATCGAGAGTCTGGTGACCACTTTCAATTTTTTGTGACATCCCCACTATAAAATGAAGTTTAACGGTAATGTGACTTGGTAATCGCTCTTGGCAACTGACGATCAGTTGTTCTAGTTCATTCCCTTGGGCGTGATATTGCTGCTTTAAAAGGGCTTCGAGCCGGTGCGTTCTCAAAACGACTTGATCCATTTCAGGCATACCTTTCCTCCCGTCCCTTGTTAGTATTGAGCATCCCTACTTCTCTAACTAAGGCTTATCTATTGAAAGTGTAGATATAAATGACCGAAATACCATGTGACCAAGCGCCCAAAGGAAAGAATACGGACAGTCACCCCGTTCATTATCTTTCCTCATACAGATATAAAACCGCCCCCCCTAAACTAAATTAAGGTAGTAGCCAGTTGGTTTTCGTAGAGTGAGAAAACATCCAGCTCATAGCAAGGGAACCTGCACCAGCAATAAGCACCCACAAGGGAATAACCCAACCAGGATGCCCTTGGTACCAACCGAACTCTTTCATTGGCCACAGAAAAATAGGGTGCAATAAATAAATACCAAGACTGTACTTACTAATAAACGCTATACACTGTTGAGCTTTATGCGGTAACGTCGGAGCGATTACTCTACCTAGGATAAAAATCATACTTGCCGCTAAAACCACATTAATTGTTTTATAGGAAAGCCAACGCCCCACTGAATATTTGTCCCGCATGACACTCAGTTCTACAACCGAATGCACTGTAAAATAGAGCGACGTGATCCCAAGAACTACTGCAATAACCACCGTTAATGGCGTAATAGGAACCTTTTTAAAAAGCAGATACCCTAATGGCAAATAGCCAGTATAAAGCCATATTTCAGTACTCCATGGCCCATCTATATGCATGAGATATAACACGGTAGTCACCAACCAGATACCAACAAAAATGACCCAAATGGCATCATCGACTTGCTTATTAAGCCATTGCAAAAAAGGAATCACAAAATAGAGTGGAATAAAATAGTAGAAAAAGCCTAAATGATAGTAGGTTGCATGGTGAGGGCTATTCGCCAATGTCTGTTGAGCAACATCGCTATCAAACCCACCCGCCGATAATCCAGAAAATAGACCATAAAAAACCGACCAGACTACGAATGGAATAACGACCTTACCTAAACGTCTTTTTAGATAATAGCTTAACTCAAAAGGACGATGATCACTTAACAACAGCGCGCCCGAAATTAAGATAAACACGGGCACAGCCCAGCGAGTAGAACCGTTAACAGAAACAGCAGTTAACCATTCCCCATCAGGAATCACACCAAATTGTTCTCGGTATGGTGCTAATACATGAATTGCAATAACAGCGACTGCCGCTACACAGCGTAATAAATCAAAAAATATAACTCGATTTTCTTTTTCCATTCCTTTTCTCGCTTTTTATAGCATGCCATTACTATAAAGTCCTACTTCCCTAGTGTGTAAAACTGTTGTCAGTGACAAGTAAACATCATCCCCTATTCGTTTATTTTCAGAGAATCATCACTAACTATACACAATTCCTTCCAAGATGCGGTTCAGCGAAAATGAATTAGCGGCAAGCTAACTGACTGCGCCCAATATCGCATCCATTATTAGGTTCGCTCTAGAATTGTAAATGAAGTCCTGAATCCTGCGTTGTAAGGTTAAGGGGACACATAGATATAACCTATTGGAACAATAAATAAACTCCATTGTTATTCATTCAACATCCTCGCTATTCTTTTTATCGACAAAACGCAACAAGTCACTTACAGATAATAAGAGGTGAGCTATGAATACTAACTTAATCGGTTTAGACCAAGAACAAAGTCAACAATTGGCTCTATCACTTAATCGCTTACTTGCTAACTACCAAGTGTTCTACATGAACACTCGTGGCTACCATTGGAACATCAAGGGCAAAGAATTCTTTGTCTTACATGAAAAATTTGAAGAAATTTATACTGATTTACAAACCAAAATCGATGAAATAGCGGAACGCATTCGCACACTAGAAGCGCAACCATTACATAGCTTTTCTAGTTATATCGAACACTCAGAAATTAAAGAACACACGAACGTAACTGATGGCCAAAGCACAGTAACAGGGCTAGTTAAAGGGTTCGGTCAATTAATTAGCCAGCAACGAAATGTTCTCGCTATTGCGGCAGAGGCTGGTGATGAAGGCACAGCAGCTCAAATGGGAGATTATATTCGCGAGCAAGAGAAACTTGTTTGGATGCTAAATGCCTGGTTGCAATAATAATTACATTTATTAGTGTAACGCGTTACTCATTGTTCTCTCCACAATGAGTTATGAAGAGCAAAGCCCTCAGTCGAGGGCTTTTCGCTGTTGGTGACGAGGAAGCCACAGCGATATTAGACTAGTCAGGAGCAAAAATACCACCGACGCCCACAAGCACAATGCTAACCCACCGATTAAGAATAACGAGCCGGAAAGCACGGTTCCGATCAAGCGGCCCAAGGCATTCGCCATATAATAAAAGCCGATATCAAGTGAAACCCCATCCTCACTCGCGTAACTAACGATAAGATAAGAGTGCAACGATGAATTGATGGCAAACACGGCCCCAAATATCAGCAACCCTAACGTCACTACCCAATGAATGTACCATTGGTATGTAATCCCTAATGCTACCGCTATCGTAACAACAGATAGAAGACATGCCCAACCCAATGCTGCTTTACCATCGGGAACATGACTGGCATGTTTTCCTGTCAATCGAGGGGCTATGCCCTGCACCACACCGTACCCAATGACCCATACGGCAATAAATCCCCCCACCTGCATGTAGTCCCACGCAAAAACAGACCCTAAGTAGACAGGTAAAGCGACAACAAACCAAACATCACGAGCACCAAACAGAAATAGCCGTGCAGCAGATAAGATATTTACCGATCGAGATTTAGAAAAAATCTCACTAAATTTCGGTTTCTTTTTAGCTTTGCCAAGGTCTTTTTTTAACCCAATTAAACTGCCAAGTAATACACCAGCAAGAATCGCAGCCATCAATAACACAGCACCGCGAAATCCAATCAGAGAAAGTAATAGACCGCCGGCAAAAAAACCAAAGCCCTTGAGTGCATTCTTTGATCCAGTTAAAAGTGCCACCCAACGATACAGTGTTCCTTGCTGATCCTGAGTGACAAAGCTTTTTACTGCACTCTTTGCACTCATTTTATTAAGATCTTTTGCTATACCAGATAGAGCTTGGGCAGCCATTACCCACACCATGGTTAACCATGAAGTGGGCGCTGCAAGCATAATAAGCGACACAATTTGTAGCGCTAACCCAATGTTCATCGTCCGATTAAGACCAAGTCTGGCCCCTAACCAACCACCGATTAAGTTAGTGACGACACCAAACAGCTCATAAAAAAGAAATAATGCAGCGATCTGTAACGTGTCGTAACCCAACTGGTGGAAATACAACACCACCAGCATTCTTAGAGCCCCATCGGTCACTGTAAAATTCCAGTAATTAAAAGTAACCAGTAGATATTGCCGGGTCAGGCTGTCCATTTGTTGCCACTTACGCATGAGTTTTCCTAGTTCATTGAGCTTAAGGATCATCATGTTCCTAAAGCTCAAAAAGCTCTTAATTAGCCATACCAACCAAACGAACCAGCTCAGAAGTTCGTGTCGCATACCCCATTTCATTGTCATACCAAGCATAGATTTTTACCATGCGGGTACCCACTACCATGGTCGACAATGCATCAACAACTGTTGAACGTTGATCGCCACGATAATCAATTGAGACGAGCGGTTTAGTTTCAAACCCAAGAATACCTTTTAGCTCTCCTTGAGAGGCTTGTTGGAGTAATTGGTTTACTTCTTTGGCACTCGTGTCTTTCTGTACATCAAAGACAATATCGGTAAGTGACGCATTCGCCAAAGGAACGCGAACTGCATGGCCATTAATTTTTCCCTCCAATTCTGGAAAGATTTCAATAATGGCTTTCGCGCTGCCAGTCGTCGTTGGAATCAGACTCATGCCACATGCTCTAGCCCGGCGCAGGTCTTTATGAGGAGCATCAAGTATGGTTTGCGTATTAGTCAGGTCATGAATCGTCGTAAAAGACGCCTGTTCAATACCTAATTTTTCATGAATGACTTTTACAATTGGGGCAATGCAATTTGTAGTACATGATGCGGCTGTCACGATGCGGTGAATTGCAGGGTCAAAAATATGGTGATTCACTCCTACCACGATATTCGCCACTTGTTCATCTTTAACCGGTGCCGAAACAACCACCCGTTTTACACCTTGCTTCAAATACAGATTCAGACAATCCATATTGCGGTGAACACCTGTAGACTCAATCACCACATCACAATCTGACCAATCTACAGCACTGATCTCGCGTTCTTGCGTCACGGCTAGTTGATGCCCATCAATCCAAAGTGAATCGAGATTTGCAGTCACCTCGTGATGCCAACGGCCTTGAATAGAGTCAAATTCTAAGAGATGCGCCAACGTTTCTGAGTCACCCGCAGCATCGTTCACCCTGATAAAGTCTAATTCTGGCCAATCAAATGCCGCTCTTAACGCCAAACGACCGATTCGACCAAATCCGTTAATTCCAACTTTTATCGCCATTTTCTTCCCCTAAGAGCAGCACGGACGCTTGATTTCATCTAAACGTTTCCGGTCTTTAATATATTGATTTTTCAAACAATCAGATTCAGACAAACCAGCAATAATCGCCATTAACCAACCAGGTAAATCGGATGCAATTCTGTAGTACACCCATTGCCCTTGTCGTTCATCTGCCAAAATGCCACTTTGGCGCATTAACGCTAAGTGACGAGAAACCTTAGGTTGGTTTTCATTAAGTGCTTCTGTCAGTTCACATACACATACACTCTGCTGAGCAGCAATTAACAAAAGACAACGCAGGCGAGTTTCATCGGCCAGTAATTTAAAAAATTGGTGTGGCAGCATAGTTCTGACCTCATATTCACATATCCATATATGCTAATTGATAATAGTCTGAAGTCGATAGCTAGACCGCGACTGTCATAAAAAATTCATTGATGTAAAAATAAGGGAGAGGTAATAGAAAGGGCGTTTAAGACACCTGCAACACAGGTGTCGGGCATTAAACTAAACGGTGGATATCTTGGCTCCACTTTAATGCTTCGGTCAATTCATGCGTCACAGTGTCGACTTTGATACCGAGCTTTTGACATAACAGACTGATTTGTTGCCAATTGGCCTGTTCATAACATTCTTCAATGTCTAATAAAGCACCAATGGCTCCTTTTCGGTCAACCAAAGCACTTTTAATTTCATCCGTCAGAGGCAGCTCTTCAATTAACTCATTGAGTGGTGCATCTAATAACGCATCAAGTACCGAGAACAAACCAATGAGAAAAGCATGATCCTGATGTTGTTGAAATTGGCGATAACGAGACATTAAGTGACAAAACTGAGCGCGTTGTAACGCTAAGCTATAGAGTTCCTTGGGTTTTTGTAGAGAGATGTAAGACGCAACCGCGAGTGAAACGAAAATACGTAAACGGTCTTGCCCTAAATACACTAATGCCTGACGAAAAGACGAAATAGGGACAGCTAACCGATCCGACATCGAGTTCACAAAGCGCAATAGCTTATAGGAGAGCGCTACATCCTGTGCCACGATCTCTTCTACTCGTTTAAAATTGACGTCTTCTCGACAGACCTCTTTAAACAACTGCATAGTAATGACATGCTCAGGGCTGATGTATTTACGCTTAATCATCTCCGGTTTACTAAAAAAGAAACCTTGGAAAAACTTAAAACCAGCGCTTCTTGCTTGTTCAAACTCTTCTTTGGTCTCAACTTTTTCAGCTAAAAACTTTCGCTTACTCCCATTACCGCCCCGGGTTCTTACAAATTCGCACGCAGCATCCATTCCAAGCGCTCGAACATCCAATTTAACGATATGGATAAAAGGTAAAAAACGTTCCCACTCTGGCCCATAAACAAAATCGTCTAATGCGATCAAATACCCTTTTAAATACAGTTCTCTAATCGCTTCCAATAATTCATCGGTAGGCTCACATGTTTCTAAAACTTCAACAACAATCTGTTCCTTAGGCAAAATAAGCGGTAGACGTTGAATCAAGCTGTTATATGGAAAATTAATAAAACACCGGGAGCGAGAAATCGCGGGGTTACGTCCCATAGAGAGGAAATTTTCAATAATTAAACGATAAGTCGCTCGATCCGAATCCATATATTCTGGAAATGCGTTGGTTTCACCATCACGAAATAACAGCTCATAGCCTAGCGTATGTTTTTTGGCGTTAAGGATGGGCTGGCGCGCAACATAAGTGGTATACATGTCACCTCAAATAGCTTTTAAGCTTTACAATGCAAATGATAATGAAAGCTCTGGGCGAACTTATCTCTTATTGATGAGCCTCTATACTAGCGATTGTTATCCCTACCTCCAAGGGGGTAATAGCAAAGTTTTACAAAATTCATTTACTTAGATAAATGAAATACATCGATTTTAATGACATTACCATCTTTGTATTAATAACATGTTCTTACAATTGCTTTTCTTCCCCAGTTGCTTATCCTAAGGTTAATTGCGGTTATGCTGGATCAATACATGACATCGAGTAATGCTCTCTCCTACACCCTCACTCAAGAATCTGAGTTTTTGCAAAAAATGCAATCTGAAGTCACTCAGCTATGGAGCACCAGAAATGACGGTTTCTATCGCTCAGCCGATAAAACGAAAATTTATTGGTGTAGTCTGACGAATAAAAATCATGACAAAGCTATTGTAATGGTTAATGGTCGCATTGAGTCGGTGTGGAAATACCAAGAGTTATTCTTCGATTTATATCAGCTTGGATACGATATTTACTCTTTTGACCATCGAGGTCAAGGTAGCTCACAACGCCTAATTGAAAATCCAGAAATGGGGCATGTGGGGGAATTTAATGATTACATCAATGATCTCGCATCCCTCATCAAGTTGTTTGCTTTAGAACATTACCAGCAACGGTTTCTGCTCGGGCATTCAATGGGGGGAGCCATTGCAACGCGCTATCTACAAACACACCCAGAGAACCCATTTCAAGCCATGGCATTAACTGCGCCTATGTTTGGTGTTCATATTCCATGGCAATTGCGCCCAATTGCCATTCCTCTTACACAAATTATGACCGCGACCTCAGTACAGCCCAAATATGCTCCTGGCTTTTCTGGTTACTATCCAAGACCATTTGAAACCAACCCGCTGACTCACAGTAAAGTACGATATCAATGGTTTAGAGAGTTATATGAAGATAAACCAGAGCTTAAGCTTGGTGGTCCAAGTACCCGCTGGGTTTGGCAAGGTTTAATGGCAGCCAAACAATGCCTGCAATTAACCCGCCAAATTAAAATACCAACACTCGTCGTTCAAGCAGAGCTCGATTCAATTGTGGATAATAAAGCACAAACTCGCTTCGTGACGAAACTGGCTAAAACCAACCCAGACACTCAGTTAGAAGTTATTCATGGTGCTCGCCATGAACTGATGTTCGAAAGTGATGAATATCGCAATCAGGTATTAACCACGATTTTAGATTTTTTACATCGACAGGCAGATGAATAGAGGAAACACCTTCGTTAAACCTTTACCCCATTTTATTGCCTATATGCAGTACACTATGACTCAATTTTTATTTATATTGCTGTGGTCAGTCTAGGCCACACCTTTCACTATGAGGGTTATATGACCACAGAACACCACTCGCCACAGTATAGAATTGTTGCTTCAGACTTAGATGGCACCCTACTCACCCCTAATCATCAACTTAGCACCGAAACGAAACAAACACTTAAAACGCTTCACGACCAAGGCTTTACTTTTGTTTTTGCAACGGGTCGTCATCATGTTGATGTGTCAGGGATCCGCGAGATAGCTGGCATTCCTGCTTTTATGATCACATCAAATGGTGCTCGTGTTCACAACGAAAACAACCAGCTTCTGCTGAGCAAAAATGTGCCTGAAGAGCTTGTCCAATCGATAGTCGACATACTTAAAGACGATCCTACGATCTATGTTCATATCTATCGTAATGATGAGTGGTATCTCAGCCACGATGACGAAGAAATTGCGGCTTACCACAATGAATCTGGTTTTAACTTTATCCCTTTTGACTCTAACCAAGCACCTACCGATGGTGTAGCAAAAGTCTTCTTTACGAGTATTCATAAAGACCATGAGCACCTTGCTAAGTATGAAGAACAAATTAACAAAAAATTTGGCGATAAGTTAAGCGTCGCATTTTCTTCACCGTGGTGCCTAGAAGTTATGGGTGCAGGAGTATCAAAAGGCGAAGCCTTAAAGATCATTGCTGAATCGTTAAATCTTAGCCTTGAGAACTGCATCGCTTTTGGCGATGGCATGAATGATGTAGAAATGCTGACGATGGCTGGTAAAGGTTTAGTCATGGGCACAGCCCACCCTAAAGTACATCAAGCATTACCACAAATTGAACGTATCGGTAGCAGCGCAGATGATGCGGTTGCTAAATACTTAGAAGATAACTTACTGTAATAAAATCCAAAACAGCAAGCTTATCGCTTGCTGTTTTCTATCATCACATTACTCTTGTTTTAAAATCAATTGCCATTCTTGTTCAGACACAGGCATCACCGATAAACGGCTTCCTTTTTTTACTAAAGGTAACTGTTCTAATCCTGCCAATGATTTTAGCTCGGCTAAAGTAATCACTCGTTTTAATTTACGCTCAAACTGCACATCAACCATAAACCAACGTGGATTTTCCGGTGTTGATTTAACATCAAAATAATCGCTATTAAGATCCCAAGAAAAATGGTCAGGATAAGACTCTTTTATCACTGTAGCGATCCCTGCGACCCCAACCTCTTTGCAAGATGAGTGATAAATAAACACTTTATCCCCTTCTTTCACCTCATCACGAAGAAAGTTTCTCGCTTGATAATTGCGAACTCCTTCCCAGCATGACACTTGTTGTGTCCGGAGTGTGTCAATAGAGAATGTATCTGGTTCTGTTTTAAATAACCAATATGCCATAATAAATCCGTAGCTAATGGAGTAACGAGGGAAGGTATAACATGAAGGCGTTAAGAAACCTAGTCATCACCTTGGGCAGCTTAGGACTGGCTGCTTGTTCATCAATGACCACCACACCGCAGCCAAAGCTTGCTACATTAGAAGACCCAGCTTCAATACAACCACAGCCGTTTATTTTAAGAGGTTCGGTTGTGGCAGGTTCAGGTGTACAAACCATCACGCCATGTGGTAGCCAACAACAATTTCGTTTGCAGATTCCAAAGTCACTTCAGCAAAGCGTTGAATCAGTAGAAAAAGCACCTTATGAACCTGTTTATGGTGAACTGGTAGGATATTTACTGCCACCAAGTCAGACTGGTTACAACGGCGACTATGCCGCTCGGTTCGTGGTGACTCAAATTAATACCCTTAATGGCAAAGAACCTAATCGCTGCAAATTTTACCCATTATCTACCCGATCTTTTGGTGCAACTCCAGAGACTTGGTCATTGCAATTTACCCAGCCCGGCCTCGTACTTCATTCAGCCTCAGGACAGCAACAGACCTTCACCATAAAAGAGTTAAAAACCTCAGCCAACACACGCCACTACACGTTAGATAAAGGTGATCTGCGTTTGACCGCTGAACGTTGTGAAAATAAAAATGCGGGTGCTGTATACGGTTGGCATGCCGAGCTAAAAGTAGCAGATAAAAATTATTTAGGTTGTGCCGTCTTAGGTAACTCCGACGCCAGTTTAGAGTGGGCAGGAGTCTACTACGCAAGCTCAACTCAAAACCAAGGGTTTACCGTAAGTATGCTACTTGGAGACGATCACACCGCAGTAACACGCTATAGCTACAGTAATGGCGATCCGGATGTGGTTGAGAAGGGATTCTGGCAAGTATTAAATACTGAGCAAAGCCAAGTCATCATGACTCGTCATCAACAACAATATTTAGTTACGCAACGAATTTTTGGCCACGATGAAAGCACTCTAATTGCCAAAAAAGAGAAAGTGGGTAATACCATTTACCCGATTGCTAACGGTGGGCTCGTTTTGTATAAAGATTATCATGACTCATTTGGGCTTGAACAAAAACCACAGAGTAAACGTCTGTACTCTTCTTCAGGTAAATATGAGGAGCGAGTTGACCAAACTCTACGTGAATATCAAGCCACACATCGATTCTCATTAGAAGGCCACCACTATCGTTGGCTCACTTATGACCTCAATGGTGATGACAATCCTGAATTGGTAGTAAAAACAGATATCTGTGAACACAACAGCTGTACAATGTTGCTGTTTAGTAACGTCAATCACCAATGGAAATTCAATAGCAAATTTTCCGCCATGTCACCAATTCAAGTCAGCCATATGTCTAACCACGGTTGGCGCAATTTACTCGTTATCGAGGAAGGCTCGAAACAATGGCAACAATTACAGATGAAGTCTGGACATTATCAACTTGATAAGTCACCTCTTGCAACGGTACCCTCTCCGGATGTCACCTTATTTTCAGACGACGATACCGTTAATTCAGGAGCAAAACTATGAGTGAAGGCTGTGCTAACTGCGGTCTGCAACATCAGTGCATTTGTGATGTTATTCCTCACTGCAACAGCACACTCCATTTATCCTTACTGATGCACGAAAACGAGCTAGAGCGAGAGACAAATACAGGACAATGGCTATTAAAGTCACTGCCTTTTTGTGAGCAATATGTATGGCAACGCACTGAACCAAATAAAGAATTAGTGATGAAGCTTAATCAAACTGAACTCTACTCAATGGTCGTGTATCCTGATGAGGAAAGTATTCCTGTCGAGGAAGCATTAATATTCTGTCAACAGCACAACAAAACCCCACATTTTATTGTGTTAGATGGGACATGGCAGGAAGCCAAAAAGATGAAGCGTAAGAGCCCATGGTTACAAAATATCGCTTGTGTTTCTTTGCCTACTCAAACATTGACCTCACACTATCAGCTACGACGTAATCAAAAACCCGGCAATTTATGCACGTTAGAGGTCGCAGCTTTATTGATGCGTTTACAAGATGAAGATAACAATGCCGACGCTTTAGAATCTTTTTTACACCATTACTCTCTGGTGCTTAAAGCAGATAAAAGTGGCCACGCTTGGCAAGGAAACTAAAATTCTCAAACTAGCCGCGCAGGCTTTCCTAAATAGAATCCTTGCAAATAATCGACACCAATATCTTCACATATTCGACACACTTGCTCGTTATGAACAAATTCTGCCACGGTTTGAGCATCTAACACGTGACAAAGCTTCACTAACTGCTCGGTAATTTTACGCTGCTTAGGATCACTGTCTATGGTTCTAATAAGGCTGCCATCAAGCTTAATGATTTGCGGTTCAAGTTTAACGATTTCATCAATATTGGAATAACCAGAGCCAAAATCATCCACAACAATTTTCGCCCCGAGTGAACGAAAATGATCACACACTTCAATCATGCGCCCGTAATCTTTAATTTGCTCAGTCTCGAGCACTTCCAAACCAAATCGCCCAGGAGCATTCAAGCTTCTCACCATATTTTCTAAATGGGCAAGTGTGTGGTCACTCATTAAATCTTGCGGTGAAAGATTGATCGAAAAAGAATCGTCCCTTTCTCGCATAAATTCACCAATGCGAGAGATCAATTGATGGCTAAGTCGGGTATATAAATGGGTACCCGCGATGACAGGTAAAAAACGCCCCGGTAAAATAATTTCGCCTTTCTCTTCCAAGCGAACTAAACACTCTTGAGAAACCTTCTTATGGGTGCCCGCTTCAAATATCGGCTGACTATATATCAGCACATTATTATCAAGAACAGCTCGGCTGACATAAGATAGCCATTTTAGTTGCTCACGACGCACTTCATCTTGTCCGACTAAAGAAAGTGCATTACAAAAATGAAGATTATTTTTGTAGGCATAACGCCGAGCTTCAATAGAACGTAACAATAGATCATCCGCCGTTTGGCCGGGAAAATCACGACGACTCACTAACCCTGCACATAACGAGATAGACAAGTAATCCATCTCAGGTAAGCCATAGGGTTCAAAATTGACATGCTCGAGTTCATCCACAAAACAATCAAATTCTTTTTGAATCAGCTCTGAGTCTTTATGGCTAGAAAAGGTCGCAGCCCACTCGCCTACGCCAATCGCATACAACTTACATTCCACACTGATATTTTGATTGATGTGTAATTGAAAATGAACACTCAAATCTAATAACAGCTTGTCGCCAACTTTATAACCATATTTTTCGTTGATTTGACTGAAGTTAGTCACTTTCAAAGTGAGTAAGTGCTCATGATCACGAATACCACTTAAATGCTCTTGCAATACAGAGCGGTTCGGTAATGCGGTTCGAGTATCAATCCGATAACTGGCTGTCAGCAATGATGCCTGACGCTGTATTTTTTGCTCTAAACCTTTATTGAGCATATCGATATCGGAAAAGGCATTCCGAATTAAACTGAACAGCGGAGCGGTGACTCCTCGACTTGGGGCAGATAAGAATTGTTTGTCACTGTGAGGCTGCACATCACCTTCTCGTAAAGCCAAGTACGTCATACTATGGTGCATCACTCGCTGATGAGAGCCATCATGCCAAAACTCCCCCATACAATAACATCCACAAATATTAGTGACACCTTGCAGAGGTTGTAGCTCTTTATTGTGTTCAATAAAACGCAGACGGGTAATGCAATTATACACAAAGATTTTTTCGGGAGTTTGTTCATTCAGCCGATGAGCACCCATTTTCACCTGTTCCAATGTCAAAGACGGATGGTCAAAACAAAACCTAACTTCATCGCCAATCATCAATCGATTACTAAATTGGATTGCCCCATCACGAAAAACTTGCGGAATGTATACGTCTTGGTCTTCTTTTCCTTCTTTTACTAGAGGAAAGCTTTTTAACAGTTGGCAATCTAACTGTTCACCGTAATTGAGGTAATAACGGTATAAGTCTTCAATTGGTTTATTATCAATGCCTGAAACAAAGTTACCGTCTGCTTTCGTTACTCGAAACGAACGCCCAATAGGATTCCATTGCTTATAGCCACCCACTTCAAAAAACAGCGTTTTATCCGTGAGAGCAATCGCGACAATGGCATTTTGATAACATTGATTGCCGAATAACACCCATTGGCCGTATTCAGTAGGCACCGATGTCCCCCCCGTAATAGGGACAACTTTTTCCCGCTGATCAAAAACCTTAAACCGTTCATAGCTCTCATTATTCATTCGATCAGCAAAGCTGATAATACATTTTGAATCATCCGTTAGTTCGAGCTGATTCATCAGATCATAACCATCTCTAACAGGGTCTCGACCATACAATACTTTCGCACTGGTTAAAGTCGTCTGCTGCAGTTGACTAATGGATACTAACGTCTGATTACTAAAGATATCGCCATGATGGATCACCTGAGTGGTACTCATACCGATGAGATGTGCACGAGGGAAAACGGCAAGAATGATGTTTGCCATCGACTGCACAATGTTGGGACTTTGACTTGAGAATAGCTGAACAAGAACCTCGCAATCGGCCGCGATAGATATCTCTTTCAAAGCTTTATGCAGTTCACGATGAGTTGCATCGGACTCAATAACAAATGAAGTTGTCAGCATCTTTCTATCCGTCTCAGCGTCGATGGCTTAAATCCGTTAAGGCTAATTAGCTGAACATTAATTAACTAGCAGCAATAACGACTCCAAACGGTGAATTTCTAAATCAGGTAACAAACGTAAACGCGTGGTATCAAACGCAGATTGCGATTGGTCATTAAACCAACATGCCTGCAATCCATTTTGTTTTGCCCCAACGACATCCGTTACTGGATGATCACCAACATGTAAAATAGATGACCTGGGCACATTCAGTATGCCTTGAGCTTTATCGAATAAATCTTGATGGGGCTTGGCAAAACCATCAGGCCCAGCTCGTAATACAGCCTTAAAATAGTGACTTATCCCAATCTTATCTGCACTAACATTACCATTGGTTATCGCAACTAAGGGGATTTTTTGCGCTAATGCTTGCATCACTCGATGTGTTTCATGTGGAACATCGATTAAATTTCGCCAATGATTAACTTGCACCATAACCTGTTCCGCCGCATCAACTGCTTGAGATTCACTATAGCCAAGTACAATCAGGCCTTGCTTAATTTGAGTGAAGCGCCACAAAGAAACATCATTTTTTAACCACGGATTATCAGCCGCTAACTGGAGTTTTAGCTTCCCCCACCATTGTTCATCTTGCGTTGCCGCCACGGGGTGATATTCGTATAACCAGGCCCGAACTTCTTGGTCTAACCGACGTATTACTGGACGGTTATCGTAAAGCGTGTCATCTAAATCAAAGGTCATAGCCTTTATTGGTGACAGATTACGATAGATGAACATGGCTACTCCTTCGGTTTCTTGTGCTTATGTGCTCGCGGGTGTGCTTGATCGTATGCTTGCGCTAAATGTTGAAAATCGAGGTGTGTATAAATTTGCGTTGTAGAAATATTTTCGTGCCCTAATAATTCTTGCACAGCACGCAGATTATTGCTGGATTCAAGCATGTGAGTTGCAAATGAGTGGCGCAATTTATGTGGGCTAATGTGGCTTGCTACGGCTTGCTTTTGTCCCCATTCCGCCATGCGTTTTTGTACATTACGGTGTGAAATACGCACACCTAACTTAGAGACAAATAAGGCTTTCTCATCGGGGTGCGCAAAACCATTGCGTAGTTTCAACCACTTAGATACCCATTCTTTAGCCTCACCCGAGAATGGGGCGATGCGCTCCTTATCCCCTTTACCTACAACACGAATTTCTTCTGCGCCAAAATTAAGATCTTTGACATTGATAGATACCATTTCAGCTAAACGTAACCCAGCACCGTACATAAGCTCCATCATGGCCCGATCGCGAATAGATAAAGGGTCGTCTTCATTGACTTCAAGAAGCTGACTCACCTCATCCACATCAAGATTCTTAGGTAGAGGGCGCTTTTTACGTGGCGCTGAGACCCCTTTTGCTGGGTTCGCCGTTAATTCACCACGAAGAATTAAAAAATCAAAAAAGCTGCGCAATGATGACAAACGAGTCGCTAAGCTACTCGCCTTCATACCATCACGCATTCCTTTACTGGCTAGTTGCCTCACCCATGCAGCATCAACTTGAGACCAGCTATTCACACCGAGGTCACACAGATGATGCCCCATGGTTTCAAGTTGTTGCTTGTAATTACGTTGTGTATGTAAACTCAGGCCCTTCTCACTCCTCAAATACTCATAAAATCGATTAAGAGGAGCTTGCAACGCGTTAGGCAGAGGGTTGACTAAATCGTTCTTCATCGGCCAATTGCCAAGGTAATGTATCTATTAAATGTGACACCACAAGAGCTAAATGGCGCAAGAATAAGGTATCCATATGAGGCTGAAAATGTCCTCCATCAGCACTAGAAAACGCCAAGACACCTTGAGGCTGACCTTTAGTTAATGGCAACACGACAAATGAACCTAGCTCTGGTGCAATAACATGCTCGCCAAGCAATCGCTGGCAATCGCTTTTTCGTAAACGCCCAAGATAAGCATCTTTACCATTAAAGTGGTTAGTCGCAAAGCGCTGCCAGTTATCCCGGCTAATATGCAAAGGTTCATAACGATGATCGAGCAAACGTAGATAGGCAGTTAGCCCTAACTCTTGCGCTTTTTCTTTTATCGCGGCAACCACTTCACACAAAGCTTCACAATTAAGAAGTTGCTCTTGTAACTCCATAAACTCATGAAAGGTTTTATCGTTGTTTGCCGCTAACGACATTAAGGCCGTAATTTCTTCTTCTAATTCTTCAATACGCTGACGCTGACGAGACATCTGTACATGGACAAGCGATACCGCTCCCATTTGCTGATGAGGAAGTGCTAAATGGTCTATTAGCTCCGGTTTATCTTTAAAGAAATCCGGGTTATCGCGTAAATATTCTTCGACTACTTGCGCCGTCAGCGCATCCGCTTGAGGTTGAGACAAAATTGCTCCTCATTAACAAGAAAGTTGGCCATCAAAAACATGCACGGCAGGACCTGTCATAAACAGGGGTTTACCCGGACCTTTCCATTTAATGACGAGGGAACCGCCAGGCAGATGAACTGTAACTTGCTCATCAAGGATTCCTTGCACAATACCAACAGCAACCGCTGCACAGGCACCGCTACCACAAGCTTGTGTTTCACCAGCACCGCGTTCATAAACACGCAAATTGATTTCAGAGCGGTCAACAATATCCATAAAACCGGCATTAACACGTTCAGGGAAACGTTCATGAGATTCAAGCAACGGCCCTAGCGTCTCAACAGCCGCAGTCACGACATCATCCACAACGGTCACGACGTGTGGGTTGCCCATACTGACAGCGCCACAGAATAACGTTTGTTCCGCAACCCGCATAATGTATGTTTTTTCCGACTGTTTCGCTCTAAACGGTATTTTGGTTGGCTCAAATTCTGGCACACCCATGTTAACCGTAATTTGATCATCATTTTCTACGTGTAGAACCATTTTGCCTTTTTTCGTACTCACATTAATGCTGAACTTATTGGTCAACCCTTTCATACGAACAAAGCGCGCAAAACAACGAGCACCATTACCACACTGCTCTACTTCACTACCATCAGCATTAAAGATGCGGTAGTGAAAATCGGTTTCTGGATCATAGGGAGCTTCAACCACCAATAGTTGGTCAAACCCCACTCCAGTATGTCGATCCGCCAAACGACGGATCAATTCAGGAGAAAAAAAGACGTTTTGGGTAATGCAGTCCACAACCATGAAATCATTACCCAATCCGTGCATTTTAGAAAAATGAAAATGCATATCGTGTCATTTACTCCGGCAAAATGCTCTCTAGTTCCCACAAACTAGATAATTCTTCACGCTGACGAACTAAGTGTGACTTATCGCCATCCACCATTACTTCGGCCGCACGAACACGGGTGTTATAGTTTGAAGCCATGACGAAACCATAAGCACCAGCCGAACGAACTGCAAGTAAATCACCAGACTCTAAAACCAAAGAGCGATCTTTACCTAGGAAGTCACCCGTTTCACAAATTGGCCCAACCAAATCATACTCTTTTGCCTCTCCTTCACGTGGAGATACAGGTACGATATCTTGCCATGCTTGGTAAAGTACGGGACGAATTAAATCGTTCATTGCCGCATCAATAATGGCAAAGTTTTTATGCTCTGTGTGTTTAAGGAATTCAACTTTAGTCAGCAATACGCCAGCATTTGCAGAAATCGCACGCCCTGGTTCGAAGATTAATTCGAGATGCTGGTGATTCTCCAAACGAGATAACAGCGCTTTCGCGTATTCAGATGGTTGAGGCGGTAATTCATCACGATAAACCACACCCAAGCCACCACCGACATCCAAATGTTTAATCTGGATGCCTTGAGCAACCAAGTTATCAATCAGAGCTAACAAACGGTCAGTCGCATCAATAAATGGTTCAATCGCCGTTAATTGTGAACCGATATGGCAATCAATCCCTTTCACTTCAAGGTTTTCAAGACTTTGAGCTAATTGATACACCTCAGGAGCACGTTCAAATGCGATACCAAATTTATTATCACGCAACCCTGTCGAAATATAAGGGTGAGTTTTAGCATCGACATCTGGGTTGATACGTAGTGAAATCGGTGCAATCACACCCATTTCTGCCGCAACCTTGTTCAAACGTTCAAGCTCAGGCTCGGATTCAACATTAAAACATTTAATCTTGAGCGACAGTGCTCGCTTCATTTCTGCTTCAGTTTTACCGACACCAGAAAAAACAACTTTAGCAGGATCACCGCCGGCAGCGATAACACGTTCCAGTTCACCACCAGATACGATATCAAAACCTGAACCAAGTCGAGCTAATGCGTTAAGTACGCCAATATTAGAATTGGCTTTCACTGCATAACACACCAAATGTGGGTGCTCACCTACCGATTTATCAAACGCATGCCAATGACGTTCTAAAGTAGCGCGCGAGTAAACATACAACGGCGTACCATATTGCTCAGCCAATTGAGTCAACGAAACGTTTTCAGCCCAAAGTTGGCCATCATCCTGATAATTGAAGTAATCCAAATTTTTTTCCTTTCTCTATAGTATTGAATTTACTGTGTTTGTGAGTTCTGCTGAGAGTCATCCGGCATATAAAGTGGGCCAGTTTGGCCACAGCCAGCCAATACCAGTGTGGATAACAAAAACAGCGCGGTGATGGTCTTTTTCATTTTGCAATTCGTGATTATTTCATCAATGCCCCCTATAATCGCACCACAGTCAGGAAAAGCAATAGGATAGACAAGATGAATGAAACTGAATTTCATCAACTGGTAGATGCTCAACTAGAAACCCTAGAAGAAATGATAGATAACTCAGGGGCTGATATCGATTACGAAAGCGTAGGAAATGTGCTTACATTGGAGTTTGAAGATCGCAGTCAAGTCATCATCAACCGCCAAGAACCAATGAAAGAGATCTGGCTTGCATCAAGGGCTGGCGGCTTTCATTTCCGCTACGATGGAAATAATTGGCTATGCACAAAAACAGGCATTGAGTTTATCACCATGGTAAAAACCGAATGCGAAAAGCATGCTGGTGAACATATTGAGTGGGAAGATTAACCAAAAAAAAAAGAGCATTAAATTGCTCTTTTTTTATTTATATATTATGAATTTCTATGCACTTACCGCTTTAATTGGCTTGGAATAAACCGCTGAGTCATTCCGATATGGCACCACATAAGAATCACCCTCCTCTGGGTGAACTATCTGGTAATACTGTGGCAAGTTAAAGTTAATAAACTTAGCGGCAATATTGTCATCATCTTTTACCGACGTGTAGAACCCGTTCACAGCAGCAATCATTTCGTCTTTTTCACCACTGAATTGATGATAAACTTCAACACGATTGACTTCATCTAACACATAGATATTGAATCCCTTATCGGTATCTTCAAAAAAGAATTGCACTAACCCTTCACTTGCGAACCCATCCACAACATCCGGTAAATGAAAATCGTCTTCTTTATCTAACATCAATAAAGGTGAACCACTGAGCTTACTACTAGAAATACTGCTATAAAAATCGACAGAGTTTTCCAGTTTTTGTACGGAGACACCGCGACGCTCAAAGAACAGACCATACATCTGTTTGCCGATACGCAATGCTTTGAAACGGCGACGTTGCTCTTGTTCCATTGGCTTCAAACGCAGATCAATACACTCTGCCAGTAATTGATAAACTAAATTACGCATTACACCGCGAAAATTCTTACTGTAGCAAAATACATCGACTGACTCGGGTGGCAACGCATCCTGATGCATCTTTCCTAACGTTGTTTTTAGCGCATCAATCATCGCAGTCTCACCACGAAAATGCAGTGTACGCACTTCTTGCCATGAGTTGCGATAAACCAAATCGACACTGCCAATCAAACTTTGAGGATCTTCACCGAAGCTCAAAATATCAACATGTTTAAGGTCGACTTTTAAGGCTTTATTTTGTAAATCCGCCGTAGGGTCTTTTTCAAAGTTAATAAACATCGCCAATTGGCTAATTTCACATGGACTCGCCAGAGCTTGCATTGTCGGGCGACGTTTATTAAGAGAAAAGGTGTTACGTAAGTCGCTAACCATCTGATAGAACTTATCAATATCTAGATGAGCATCTTTAATCACAGAATGTAAGCGAGTCGATTCAGTAATCAAACCATTAAAAAAAGCCCAAGCCACCAGCTTACTTAAATATTCATTTTGTTCTAAGCAGCGCTGACCAATCATGCGCTTAGCCACTAAAGGCTGCTTATAAAGATACCACCCCGGTTTATTGGCGCATCCAGGTAAAACCTCAATAAAAGAGAGGTCGGGCTCATGTAAATCTGGGGAAATCTGAGGATTTAACAGCGTAACCTTGCCTGGTAACACTTCAAATGCCGCATAAAGCTTACGAGCTAAAATTGAAATATCTTGCGGGCTGATTGCAGAAGTAATGTCATTGCGTCGAGCAAATTGAATCAAATTACGATAGCTTTGCATCAAAGCATCCAGCAATGCATGGTGCATCACTTTAACTTCTTCTACTTTCCAGTGACGGCGATTATCAAGGTGCTGAATCACATCCAAAGGCCATTGCCATTGTGCCGTCAATTCTTGCAATACGGCTCTGCGCCATGGTAATGACCCGACGCCAGGCTCACGAGACAGCTTTTCATGGGTTTTCAGATAGAAGCAGCGTCTTACTAACTCTAATCGTGACGTATCACCTATACGCTCCAAGTAACGGGTTACTTTTTCGAGCATTAAATAATACGCATCCATACTGTACAAATCGGGTTCGTGAGTAAAAAAACGCCGTTTTGTATCCACACTCAGTAATTGAGTGTGTGGGTACTCCCACGAATACGCTTCCAACAAAATCGCTTTCAATACCGATTTATAAGGTGAGTCGATACTTTTATACAATTGCCACAAATTCGCCCCAAAATATTCTTGGGCAGGAATTCCGGTCAATTTACCGAAATCAATCCATTCATCTCGATCAAGGTATCCGTGACGGACCAACTCATTAACGTAATCGTCGTAGCACTCTTCCATTTCTGGAGGAACCATATGCCAAAGCAGACGTTTACCCGCAAGACGCATAGCTGAACGATAAAACTCATCAAGTAACAGAAGGTGCTGTGAAGACCCACAGTTTTCCCCTGTCATTGCATCCGATTGATCATGACGAAAACGCTCTTCATCCATAATGAAGAAATTCGCTTCTACGCCCTGACCTTTCGCCCATTCAGTAATCAATAAACATTTATTACTTAAATTTTCACGTAACTCACACGACATATCAGCCGACACACACACCCAGATATCCAAATCACTGGAAATGCTTTGGCCAATAGATGAAGTGCTACCCATAGTGTATAGGGCAAGAATATCGCAATTGAGAACGGGGTCTAGAGGAGTGTCGGCGGTCAGATGTAGGTCTTGAACGAACTGTTGCTGTGTCTCATTAAAATCAAATTGATAAATGCCACAAGGAACCTGCGCATCAAAATACCCGGGAATCTGCGGATGATTGTAATGCAGCAAAAGCGGAATAAGATGAAAAACACGCTGACTCTGCAAATTCATAAGCGCCAGCGCACGTTCTGTTCGTTGCTGGTTCAGCTTATCTACTCGTTGAATTAAAGTCGTTGTGTAAGACCGCAAGGTAATATCCTGATTGGTACATCAAACAAAGCATACATCGTTCATAAAACGAACAAACGCGCCAATAAAACGTGATCAATTTAACACTTTAATCAATCACGGTAAAGCTATGTTGAGCGAAGTTATACCAAAGGGCTATCACTAATTTAGTAGTCGTTTAAGTCCATTAGTCACGACGCTGATCGGTTATCCCGTCAAGCTGCCTTAAGATACCTAACCCAGCCTTATGAGCCAACATCTAAAAGACACTTGGATATAATATAGTGCATATTTCAAACGAGATACAAATCACATTATTTTGTTTGTTGCAAACAAACCACCTCTTGAAAATGGACAGCTAAAATCTAGTAGTGAGTTTTTGGTCGATGAAATGGTAGGATTAGAGTAATTTTCTCTAGATTTATGGATAACTCATGACACGCACGACCCCAATTCGAATTGCAACCCGAAAAAGTCCACTCGCTTTATGGCAAGCTAATTTTGTCAAAGACGCATTAGAAGCCGCTCACGAAGGATTAGAAGTTGAGTTGGTCACAATGGTGACTCGTGGTGATGTTATTCTCGATACTCCACTAGCAAAAGTTGGTGGCAAAGGGTTATTCGTAAAAGAGTTAGAACTTGCAATGCTAGAAGGCACCGCTGATCTTGCGGTTCACTCCATGAAAGATGTCCCTGTTGAGTTCCCTGAAGGATTAGGATTGGTCACCATTTGTGAGCGTGCAGATCCACGTGATGCATTCGTTTCTAATACCTACAATAACGTAGATGAACTACCACAAGGCGCAACAGTGGGTACATGTAGTTTACGTCGCCAATGCCAATTAAAAGAAGCGCGCCCAGATCTTATTATCAAAGAACTTCGCGGTAACGTGGGCACTCGTTTAGGCAAATTAGATGCTGGCGAATACGATGCCATCATTCTTGCAACAGCCGGGCTACAACGTCTGGAGTTAGATGAACGAATTCGTAGTTTTATCGAACCAGAACAATCATTACCTGCCGTTGGTCAAGGCGCTGTAGGTATTGAATGTCGTTTAGATGATATGGAGTTGCGAGCACTACTTGCCCCGTTAAATCATGCTGAAACGGCAGACCGTGTGACTTGTGAGCGTGCAATGAATATTACCCTTGAAGGTGGTTGCCAAGTACCTATTGGTAGCTACTCAGAAATCCAAGGAGATGAACTTTGGTTACGAGCTTTAGTTGGTGAACCAGATGGCTCTAAGATTGTTCGAGGAGAAATTCGTGGTCAACGCCAAGATGCTGAAAAAATGGGAATTACTTTAGCTAACCAATTATTAGAGCAAGGCGCTAAAGATATCCTCACCAAGCTTTATACTGAGCACGAGTAAATGAACACCGTATTGGTGACTCGCCCAGAACCAGCGGGCAAGGAGCTGTGTAAGCAGCTCCAACAACAAGGCATACAAGCTCTCTATCATCCATTAATAGATATAGAAGAAGGGCCCGACCTTTCCTCACTGCCTCAAGCTCTAGAACGAAGCCATATTGTTATTGCAGTGAGCCAATTCGCGGTTGAATACAGTCACCAATACCTCATTCAGAATAAGCTAAGTTGGCCTAGCCACTGTCAATACCTTGCCGTCGGTCAAAAAACAGCGAGCAGCTTAAGCAAAGCAAGTGGACACAAAGTACACTACCCAGAGATTAGCGATAGTGAACACTTGCTCCAATTATCTCAATTGCAACATGCTGAAAAATGCCAAGTTTTGATTTTGCGCGGTAACGGCGGACGCGAAGTGATTTACGATACCTTGACGCAACACGGTGCCATTGTCAGTTATAAAGAGGTATATAGGCGAACAGATCGCCCTTTTGATAGTCATAAGGCCGTGGCTGCTTGGCGTGATGCCAAAGTAAATACTTTGGTGATAACCAGTGGTCAACAACTGCAGTTTTTTGTTTCACAAGTTAATCGAGATGACCAAAATTGGTTATGGCAGCAACGTTTATTAGTGCCTAGTGAACGTATTGCAACACAAGCCCGAAGTATGGGGTTTATAGACGTCATCTCAACCGGAAGTGCTCATAATTCAGATTTAGTGGCGGCTCTACAGCCCTAACCGACAGGACTCTAGCAATGACAAGTAACAACAATAATCCGCAAAAAGAACCTGAAAATCAGCAGGAGGTGACCCCTTCTTCGACTGAGTCATCTTCACCGTCATATTCTGCTGCGACTACTTCTGCAGCCAAGAAAGAACCGACGAACAACGCCAGTGGTCGTCGTTTAGGAATCATAGCGATTGCCATTTCGATTGTCATCGGTGGCAGCCTGTTTGCTTACACACAATATCAGCAACACCAATATCAAAATCGTATCGACCACTTACAGGCAAAGTTGTTTGAAACCCAGCAAACCTTAAAAGCTCAGTTAGACAAAGGCCAACAGTCATTAGATGACACGGAGAATCTACTCAAAACCAAAACCGACACCGCGTTAAAGCAGCAACAAAAAAGTATTGAAAGCCTACAAATGGCCGTCGCGGATGTAAAAGGTCGTCGCCCTAATGATTGGTTATTAGCCGAAGCTGATTATTTAGTAAAAATGGCTGGCCGCAAACTCTACCTTGAGCACGACCCAGAAACTGCAACCCAGTTAATGGAAAGTGCAGACCAGCGTATCGCATCACTAAATGATCCAAGTTTGGTTAATTTACGCCAAGCAATGGCAGATGATATTACGACCTTACATGGTATTCCGTTAATCGATAAAGATGGCTTAGTTTTACGTTTAAATAGCTTAGAACAGAAAATCGATCAGCTACCGCTAGCGAACGCTATTCTTCCAGATGCGCAAGAAGAGAAACACGATGTGGTATCTGAAAATATTAACGATTGGCAACATAATTTGCTGACATCACTTAAAGACTTTGCGGGTAATTTCATTACATTCCGAAGCCGAGATGGAAATGTGGTACCTCTGCTATCACCGAAACAAGACTTCTACTTAAGAGAAAATCTGAAAGCGAAACTAGAAACTGCGATTCGTGCCGTTTATGACCGTCAACAAGAAGTATTCACTAACTCACTCGAAACGGCCAATACATGGACGCAATCCTTTTTTAACTCAGATAATAAACAAGTCCAAAACTTCAGGGCAACAGTAGCTGAGCTTGCTAAACAAAAAGTCACTGTCAAATACCCAACGACTCTTTCGTCTCAAGCGCAACTTTCCGACATTATTCGTGAGCGCCTACGTAGAGAAGTCACCTCAATGACAGGAGAAGATAAGCAATGATTAAAGCCATTCTTCTGTTCATTATTTTGGGCGCTGGATTGTTCGTCGGGACTGAATATTCTGGCCAGCAAGGTTATGTCCTGATTTCAATAGCTCACAAAACGATTGAAATGAGTGTCACAACATTAGTGATTGTATTTATAGCACTGTTAGCGATTATTTTCGTCTTTGAGTATGTCGTTAAAAAGCTTTTAAGCACAACATTTAATACTTGGAACTGGTTTAGTGTGCGAAAAATGCGCCGCTCTCGTCGCCTCACCAATGAAGGGATTATTAAATTATTAGAAGGTGACTATAAGCAAGCGGAGAAAAAAGTCATACGTTGGGCAAAACACCATGACAACCCATTACTTTGCTATCTTATCGCTGCAGAAGCGGCTGAAAACATTGGCGATCGTAAAAAGCGCGACCGTTATCTTGCGCTCGCCAGTGAGCAAAATGCCTCGACTCTCGCCGTAGCATTGACTCGAGCTCGCCAACTGTTTAACGAAGGTGAATTGGAACAATCAATGAATGTTTTGCAGTCATTACAAGCAGATCATCCAAACAATGTCATCCTGTTAAATCTTCTCAAACGTATTTACGCTCAACTTGGCAAGTGGCAGTCTTTAGTCGAATTACTCCCTAAACTACACCGCTATACCAACCTACCAGAGCAAGAAGAACAGCAGTTGACTGTTCAGGCTCACCAAGGCTTGATAGCACAAGTAGCAACTCGCCATAATATGGTTGAAGACCTTTGGGATCATTGGGGGCAAATACCTCGAAAAGCTCAAAAAGAGCCTGCCATTGCGGTTTGCATGGCGAAGCATATATTGGAAATTAACAATGGCCAACCTGCCTTTGATTTCATGACCAAACAGCTCAAGAAGGCACCAAACTCTGAGCTTTATATTTTGCTAGCAGACCTCGATGAGGCCCATATCAAACCAGCATTAACTCTGTTGTTAAAGCAATTAGGTCGTGACGATAATAATGCGGAAGCTCATAGTGCTGCTGCTCGTTTATATAGTAAGCAACAAAAATGGTCAGAAGCTCAACACCATCTAGAACGGGCGTTATCTTTACGCTCTAGCGTGTCCGATTACGCATTACTTGCTCAGGTGCTAGAAAAACAAAACAAGGGACAAGCGGCTAAAGAGGTCGCAAATAAGGCATTATCTTTATTACCTTAACGTGTTCTGCAACAACAAAAAAACCAGCACTCTTGTGCTGGTTTTTTATAAATATTAAACATTAAATAACACGCGAAAATTGCTGCTGACGAGCCTTAGCGCGTAAGTATTTATCAAAACACATACAGATATTACGAATCAGCAAGCGCCCTCGCAATGTCACTTCAATATACTGTTCATCCACGGTCACGAGCTGATCATCAATAAAGGTTTGCAATAGCGCTAGATCTTGCTTGAAGTAGTCATGAAAACGAATACTAAAGCGACGCTCTATCATCTGCTTATCCAGCTTAAAGTTACACATAAGCTGCTTAATGACTTCACGGCGTAGTAAGTCATCACCATCAAGAGATAATCCTTTCCACAGTGCGTGACGCATTTCATCGACTTGCTGGTAATATTTTTTCAGATCTTTTTGGTTTTGAGCATAAGCATCGCCAATCATGGAGATAGCAGAAACACCAAACCCCACTAAGTCACAATCACCCTGAGTGGTGTAACCTTGGAAATTACGGTGTAAACGACCTTCACGCTGTGCAATCGCCAATTCATCATCTGGTAGTGCAAAGTGGTCCATACCAATAAATTGATACCCTGCATCGGTAAGAGTCTCAATCGTTTGCTGCAAAATGGCCATTTTCTCTTCAGCGTGAGGCAAGTCAGCATCTTTGATTTTGCGCTGAGCAGCAAAAATATTTGGCATATGAGCGTAGTTAAACACAGACAAACGTCCAGGACGAATTTCTAATATGCGCTGTAGCGTTTTAGCAAAACTTTCTGCCGTTTGCTTTGGCAAGCCATAGACGAGGTCTAAGTTAGTTGACCGGAAACCCAGTTCTTTAGCGTGATCAACTAAATCAACAATAAACTGTTCATCTTGTTCTCGATTAATCAGTTTTTGCACTTCTTTATTAAAGTCCTGCACACCAATACTGATGCGATTAAATCCTTCATCGTATAAGTGGTCGAGAATATTGAGCTCAATTTCACGTGGATCAATTTCAATACTGATTTCGGCATCACCAGAGAAATTAAACTCCTCATGCAAGATCCCCATAACCCGACTGATCTGTGCTTTGCTGAGGAATGTTGGGGTACCACCACCAAAATGTAGCTGCGTCACTTCCCGACCTTGCAGTAACGATGCGCGCTGACGAATTTCTAGCTCAAGGATATCAAGATATTCATCAGCCTTTTCAGGGTGACGAGTCACTATTTTATTGCAGCCACAGTAATAGCAAAGCTTGTGACAAAATGGGATGTGTACATAAAGCGAAAGAGGTCGTTCTGGGTATTCAGTACACGCCATATCATATTCAGCAATCGTAAACGCCTCATGAAACTCTAACGCCGTTGGATACGACGTATAACGAGGACCTGAGTAGTTGTACTTGTCTAAAATGGCTTGATCCCAAACGATCTGCTGACTTGGCACGACTGACAACGACATGATAATTCTTTCCGCTAAAAAACTATGACAAAAATATTTTGCCACATGACGTGCATACATCAGGTGGCAAATTAGAGAAATGAGGACTTAATGTTCGAATTTGCTAGCTTGATCACTAACTAGAAGGTATTGGTAAGTCACCGATACCTTAATTTGAATCAGACAAAATCTAGAGCATTGAGCCCTATTATGAATTACACCAATTGGATATTAATCTGATTATTCAACGGAGCGATGCGCTGTTGAAGACCTTTAAGCTCTTCAACAATGGCATCATTGAGACGCGACTCCGCTTTCATTCGGGCCAGATTCTGCTGCATTCTTTCACGCTTAGGCAAAGCTTGGCGCTCTTCACCACGCGCCATATCTTTCACAGTATGGTAAAGCTCAGAAAGAGCGGGATAAGCTTGGTCGAAGTCCTCAACTCTCTGCTCACCTTGAACATAATCCATAATGCAATAGATTCGAATTGAAGCTTCAGAGAGATCACATTGACCATTGATACCCGCCATACAAAGAACATTCACACTATCGAAGATGTTCGCGTTGCGTTTTTCAATCGCTAACATTTGATGGTGTGCCTGTAATGCTTTCTGTCTCTTCAACTTCAGCAGAAGGTAACCCGCGTAAGACGCTAAACCGATAATGATGATGGCACCAATAGTGGCTAATAGGGTTACATTCATTACTTCACCTTAGTCTTTATATTGATTCAAATCGACGTCTTCAAACTGAGCCAACAACTCTTCATCAGTGTGAGTAAGATGAGTCGTTGCTTTTGGCTGTTCTGGTTCTTCTACCTCAGTATCATCTTCTTCATCGAAGAGACCTAATTGCTTCATCAGAACTTCAATACGATCAAGTTTCTCATCCACGTATTTTTGTAGACCAGCACCAAGCTTCTCGCCGTTTTCAACACGATCGAGCAACACATTGAGCTGCGCGTCATTTTCCAACATTTCCAGTTCTTGTTCTGCTGAAATACGACGTTGCTGTTTGGTCGGTTTTTTCTTCGCTTCAACCACCAATGGAATCTTCTTCTTGCTACCAAGACGAGGATCTCGCACCGTTTTACCGTGTTGATCTTTATGTGCAACAGCGTCAGAGTGGCGACTACCAGCTTTAAGACCTTTTTGCTTCTTCTGTTTCTTGCGCAGACGACCTTCTACATCCGCTTCACTGCGGTTACGGGTTACGATAATCTCTGCACTACTATTCATTCCAGGTTTTCTGGATTTCTTTGAGCGACTCATTACTGGGGCTTCCTCAGTAAAATTACATCATTGCCAATAAATTCAAGTTCGAGCTTGTCCCGCTCGGCCAGGAACTGGAAAGTCTCTCGACTAAAAAACACCACATGAGTCAAATCGCTCTTATAGTGCCATCCAGCAAACGCCTCTACGTTTTTGACCATCTTGGTCATTAGACCAATCCAGCCTCCAGGCTTAACTAAATTCAACCATTGCTGCCACACAGTGTGAGGATCATGCAGATGCTCTATCACTTCTGTCGCAGTCATAAAATCATACGTTTCGCTTAACACGCTTCTATCAGGATGGAAAAAGATGTCGTACAACGCAACTTGATGTCCGGCTTCTTCCAACATTATTGATAGGGTTGGCCCTGGGCCACAGCCAAAATCAAGTCCTCTCGATTGTGGCTCTAATCGCTTTATCATCGGGTCACCTACCCTAGATAGAAAACGACGATACCCCGCATCAGCAGGGTTATTTTCGTGTAAATCGTAAAACGCTTTTTCCCTCTCAGACGTTAATCGCTGTTCGGGATCCACGAAGACCAGCTGACAACGAGGACATTGAAGATAAGACCGAGATTTATCTTCAAAATATGCCTGACTTTCTTCATGATGGCATAAAGGACAAGTGTGCATAGCTGAGCTCCTCTAATGGGATGCGAAACATACCAGAAATCGCAATTAGAGTGGAGAGTTTACGTACAAATTCCCAAAAATTGATATAAAAATAGATAAAAAGCGGCAGAAAGACTGCCGCTATGCAAGTATTTACATCCGATCTACTCTTTTACTTCAATAAATGTCGCATCCGAATTATCTGAGATGTCACTTTCAGAATCTAACTTCAATTGGTAGTACTGATGGCGAATATAATAGCCAGGATAATTATAGGATTCATAAGATACATCACTGTCATCAGCTAACCCCTTTCGACGATAGAAAGTCGCATCTTCAGTAAACGTATCGCTACCATTATCATACTCAAGGTAGAGTGCAAAATTACGGTGGCGTAGGTAATAACCAGGGAACTTCACTGAAGCAAATGACACGCCACTGCCGTCGGCCAACCCTGGGACTGCATGAAACTCACTTGATGTCACAGGTTCAGGACTAGACTCTAACCACACACCATTTGCTCGGTAGGATAAAACCGTATCAGGATAATTCAGCGGTTCAATTTGCACCGTATCAGCACGGACTATTCGCCATTGCTGCTGCGAATGTCCTTGCGTCTGATGCTTTTGGCTCTTAACGGGTAAAGAGACTAAAGTTTGCCCTGTTTGCGCATTATTAATGGCATATACAGACTCATCCTCTGACAGACTTTTCAAATTCCAATATTGGTTCAAGCTATCATGATTTGACCACAATACAGCGCCCATACCATTATTGGATGCTCCATCCCCCATATCTAATACCTTGTGGGTTGTCTCATGTTCAATCTGATATTTATCATCTAAGGTGTGGTGGAAAATAAAACGTTGAGTTAAGGAGTCATCACATGGCTTTTGCACTAATGCTGAACCGTCGTAGCCATTGGAATGCAATGGTTGTAAGCATAAGTTTGTCTGCTCGTTTTTAATCAAATACTCTCCCGACAATCCTGCAGTTCCCACACCTTCTGTTGTTGGTGTAACCTTTTCTATATTTCCTTCATCGTCATAATACAACTTGTCCATCGCTACACTGCGTCGGTACTCTCCTCCATCTGGTAAATCAGCATTGTGATACACCAAATACCATTGATCATGATATTGAATAATAGACTGGTGACTTGTAGGCGAGCTGACATCATCGGCATCAAGTATCGTCCCCTGATAAGTAAACGGCCCCATCGGGTTATCGGCAGTCGCATAATCAATACGTTCTGGCCAACTAGCAGCATAAGATAAATAGTAAATTCCGTTTCTCTCATGTAAATAAGGCGCTTCGGTAAAAGAAGGCACCTGATCAGTGTCGATACTCTCGATATCCCCATCAAGCTCAATCATATTGCTTTTCAATTTCGCCATCTTAATGATGCCGTCATCTGTTGCATTCCCCCAATACAGGTAAGCTTGACCATCTTTATCAATAAAAACAGTAGGGTCGATATCAAGGGTTTCGTTGGGGGTCATGCTATCCGTGACTAACGCTTGGCCAATAGCATCATGGAACGGGCCGGTTGGTGAATCACTCACAGCGACCCCGATACCAAACCACCCATCATCGTCATTATTTACCGGAACATACCAATAATATTTATCTCCTCGCTTAATCACTTGGCCAGCCCAAGCATCAGAAGATGCCCAGCTAAATTCATCCAGAGACAAAGCTTCACCATGATCCGTCCAATTCACGAGATCTTGCGAAGAAAAGACGTGCCAATCGTCCATTACGTAAGCGCTTTCATCAATATCAGCTTCATCATGCCCAGTGTAGATGTACACCGTATCATCGAACACGGCTGCCGCCGGATCTGCTGTATATATATGCTTAACAATCGGATTACTTGCGAAGGCTAAAGTGGAACTCAAAATATAAGTCAGTGTTGCAATCTTGCTAGAACAGGTAATGAAATTCATCCTATGTTCTCCCTAAATAGAATATCTGATTAACATTAAATCCAACGATTCAATGTCGATGCTTCAGACTCTTTTTTAGGGTTCTCACTTCCTGTGAAGCGGTATCAAGATAAAGCTAATAACCCGATTTCTAATACTCCCTGTTCAGTCCGAGAAACCGGTGAAGCGCTACTGGCACACTCTAAATTCGCCCTATCCTGTACAACAAGACCAACTACCCCATTAATCTCGATTTATCAGAATGATATGCCAATAATTCGAATCATTTCCATAATTGGGTCTGTAAGTTTATTCACTGTATGATGAGTAAATTAAGAATCAATGTGCATATATTGAAAGTTTGATATTCAGCCTCCGAATTAAATCAGGTCGAGAGAACGATTCCATTTCTTAGTCCCCTTCCCCCCATCAAACACGAACCGCGAATTAGTCGATACATATAATTTCTTATAATAGTCATGATATAATGCGCGATTCTGCGTTGGAGCAATCCATATTTATTGCTCTAACACAAAAATAGCTAAATATTTTTTATGTTAATTCAACCAATTATATTTATTGGTTTGCGGTAAAAGTCGACCATAAAGAAAGACTGACGTTAAACGTCAAGATGGAGTAATCAGAGTGAGCGCTAAAATTCATTACCAAAACACGCATTTTGTCACAAGTGCCCCAGACATCCGTCACCTACCTGCAGACGAAGGCATTGAAGTTGCCTTTGCTGGTCGATCTAATGCCGGAAAATCGAGTTCTTTAAACCGATTGACCAATCAAAAAAACTTAGCGAAAACAAGTAAAACACCAGGACGAACTCAGCTTATCAACTTATTTCACGTTACCGATGGTTGCCACATCGTTGACTTACCTGGATACGGATTTGCTCAAGTACCACTTGAGATGAAAAAGAAATGGCAAAAATCTTTAGGTGAATACTTACAGCAACGCCAATCACTAAAAGGTTTGGTTGTACTAATGGACATTCGCCACCCTATGAAAGATCTCGATCAACAATTAGTTCAATGGGCCATTGAATGTGCTATTCCGGTACAAGTCCTATTAACTAAAGCAGATAAGCTTAAAAGTGGCGCTCGTAAAGCTCAAGTACTCAAAGTTCGTAAAGATGCGGCCGCACTATTTGCTGGAGACGTACAAATTGATGCTTTCTCTTCGTTAAATGGTTTGGGTGTTGATGTACTGCGTAAGCGCTTAGATGAATGGTACGCTCCAATGCTGGAAGTAACAGAATCTGAAACAGACGAAAACATCAGTGAAGGGAATGAAGACTCTCAAGCGTAAACTGATAACACGATTTTCTAAAAACCTACCGGCTCTGGTAGGTTTTTTTATATCTGTATACCCAACTGACCTCAAGGTTCAAGATTCAGAGCTTTATTCGTTCCTAGACTGTGTGACTGATGTTCAACGTAGAATAACTAAGTCTTCAAATCAGCGTCTTGTCTAAAAGAGAATACAGTCTCGCTGAAACAGCACTTTGAAGTGACGTAGGTATATGCATCTGATCCATATAAAAGTCCCCGCCGAAGCGGGGAAAAGGGAGAGAATGTTGAGATATTAATACTATTGCCTTAATAGCATTGACCCTATCATCATAAATTTCAATAACTCTCATGTTCCAATTTGATCCATACTCACCAAAAGAAAGCACATTAACATACTGAATTTAAACAACTTAAACTCTTAACGAACTATTTTTAAGCATCTTGCTTTGCGCCTATAAATAATAAAACTGTGAATGAAGCTTTATTACAAAACTGTCAAATTCATTCAGTTTATTATTTGAATCAATTGGAAAGGATTTCAACCACAATAGTGGCTTGGTTAATCAATAGACAAAAGAAAATAAGAGAACGGTGTGGGATAAAATCAAAAATGAAGGTAGCACGAAAGCTATATATTGCAAGGTATAGCGCACAATAAAAAACGCCCCAGTCAAAAACTGACTGGGGCGGCTGAATCAGCCTAATCCAATAACGTGAAACAAAAGGTCTGAAAGATAGAACATCTTACCTCTGTACCCTACGAGAGATAATGTACAACATTTGCTCAGAAATGAAAATACTTTTTGTAACTTTTTTTCATGAAAGTTTTGTTAAGTAACAGTGATTGAATTTTAATACCTTGTTTTTTAAAGCGACAAAAAAG
>NZ_WEKT01000031.1:0-55871 GCF_009874545.1 Vibrio eleionomae
ATATATTAGATATCAATAGCTTATAATTTGGTTCTTTATCAAAAATAATCTATATATGTATTTGGTTGCCTATTGTAGTTTGTTGAATATGTTCAATAATTAGTCGGTATTTACATTGAATTAACATTGAAAGTAATGACTACATTCGTACCTTCATTCGGTTGACTTACTACTTTAATGTCTGCTTTAAGCTGAGTGAGTAAATGGTAGGTAATTGACAGTCCCATTCCCCGGCCTTCTGTTAGGCTTTTGGTTGAATAGAATGGGTCAAATATATGACTAACAACCTCCTCTGACATACCGATACCGTTATCACTGATGGTTAGAACTATCTTTTCGCGGTCAGAGTTTGCAGAGAGCTTGATACTAGGGTTCTCTGTTTTCTCCAAAGCTTCAATGGCATTTTCAAGCACATGATTAATGGCCTGTAAAAGTTGGTTACGATTGGTCGATATTTGTAACTCATTGGGAATATGGTTGTGAAACGAAATCTGTTTATGATCTGAATAGGAGTGGAGTTTTAGAACATCTTGGCAAGCATTAAACAGCGAGAATTGCTCAATTTCAGTAGGATTCTGGTTGGTAAAAGACCTTAGGTCAGCAACAATGTTGCGAACTCGTACCAAACTTTCCTTGGAATCTTCGATCACCGCTGACAAATCATCGCGAATAAAGTCAAAATTTGTATCTGTTTTATATTTTGAAAGTTGTTCTGAAGCTGACTGATTATCTTGTAGATGTATATTTTCTATTAGTTCATCGTGCATGTTGATAAGGGTCATCATCGAATCAACATAGTGATTAAGAGGTGTAAAGTTACCTAAAGCTATACTTAATGGGTTATTGATTTCATGAGCAATACCTGCTGCTAGTCTTCCTACCGTTGCCATTTTTTCAGAATGGACTAAATGTGACTTGGTTTGGTGTAATTCAGTCAACGTTTTTTTGAGACGTGAATAGTGAAACTTCATCCGTCTTTGGGCTTCGAGACTTTCTAAGCTTATGCGTAATTGAACGGCGGCCTCTTCGATGATTTTTACTTTAGAAACTGAGAGGTGATCAGCTTTGTCGCTTTCAACACAACAGAGCACGGTACAAAAACGTTCACCGAAGATCATGATAGGGAAGACTAAGGTTGTCTGAGTTCGAGTTTGTTCAGGAAACAGGATATTGGGTAAATCATTATGGGCAATTTTGTCCATCAGCGAAGTCAGATTTTTGGGAATCGTAGGTAAAGATATGAGTTTCCGACTCGCGTCTAGTTGAAAAAGTTTGGGTGTTAACTGACTCTTGGATGGTTTGACAATGATAGTTTGTGTGGATTGGCAAAATACATCTAGTGCCGATACAAACTCAGTTAATGAGGCCTGCACCACTAAATCACGCCGGTTGAATTGGTTAACTTTGGATATTAATTCAACATTGAGCTGCTGCTCTTGTAACATCTGCTGGCTGGCAAATTGTTTGTTTAATTCATTGGTGATTGCCGCTAATAAAGCCGGATGTTCGAGTTCGCTGACACGTACAATACGGTCTGGCCAAAGTAAGTCATCGTCGACATGATAGTTATCACATTCATCACAGATCAACCATAAACTGAGACGAGGATTTCTCAGTGTCATCCGAGTATAACGAATCAAATCAGATGCTAAGGTAAAGCCACAAGTGGCAAAATCGATCATGATGAGGCCATGAGCATTATCACGAATCCATTTCTTAATTTTTTGTGTTCTAACTTCCACTGTGGGAGAGAATTTGTTTAAAGCGCTAAGATCGTTTTGATTACTAATTAGTAGAAAGTTAATCACCGGCTTTACCCTTTTTAGCTTCCTCGACTATTTTTAAAAATAGTGCAAACAGGTCAAAAGGTGGAGTAATGAAATTGATTCGTCTGCTTTATTTTAGTGAAGCAACTAGAGATATGTCGTTAGCGGACATGAAAGCGATTTTAGAGAAGGCCCGCACCAATAATCATGATCTGGATATCTGTGGCATGCTCTGTTACGACAACAATTACTTTTTGCAAATATTGGAAGGAGAGGCGGCCGAAGTGACCGAACTTTTTCTAACCATTTCCAACGATGAGCGTCACCACTCAGTGGTTATTGTTGGAGTTCAAGAAATTGAAAATCGTGTGTTTCCACAATGGGATATGGGGTATGCAGGTAGTAGTGATACCTTATTAAAACTCATGCAAGAAGTTGGGTGTGACCAATTTCAGCCACAGGCGCTAAGCTTTAAGCAAGCAGCAACCTTGCTTTATGAGCTGTCTAAATCGCAAACGCAGGTTTAGACAGTAACCTTATACTTGGGCATGTGATGGTTTGTATTAATTATTGATTTTATTGATGAAAGACAGCTAAATACAGAGCTTTGTCACGAAAGAGATTAAGAATACAAACCTTGGTTTATGGAGCATTTAAAGCGTAAGAACCATCACTTTTTTTCTCCTATTGGTATGTCTCAATGAGTTGAGTATAAATGTTTACCAATGTGGAGAAGAATTATGAATCGTTGGGTTATTTCGGCGTTTGTCGGTGGGGCGAGTTTAGTGTGCTCGCTGGCAAATGCACTGCCGACGCTGACGGAAACGCATGCTTTGCCCGCTTACCATGCGTTATCAGGAGAGAGTTCTGTTTCAGGTTTATCTTCCGGCGGGTTTATGGCGGCGCAATTTCATGTGGCCTATTCACACAGTTTGATCGGGGCTGGCGTTGTTGCTGGTGGTCCTTGGGATTGTGCAGGTGCAAATTCACTTGCTGCTCCGGCATTTAATGCAATTAGCCAATGCATGAATCCGGATTATTATCAAACGCGGTTACCTAATATTGAACATTTAGCTGCTCTGGCGCAACGAGCGGCTCAGAGAGGTGATATCGATTCTTTAGCTGATTTACGTTCTGATCATGTCTATCTATTTAGTGGTTCGAAAGACAACATAGTCGTCCCTGCCGTTGTTCACGCAACAGAACAATTTTATGAAGCCGTTGGCATACCCGCACAATCCATCATTTTTAATCACACTATTGCGGCAGGCCATGGTTTTATTACGGATAAAAAAACAGACAATCAATGTGGCAAGACGGCGGCGCCTTACATCAATAATTGCCACCTCGATCTAGCACAGCAGATTTTGGAAACCATTTATGGCCCCTTGAATCCTCCAGCAAACTCGATAAGTGGACATTTAGTGATGTTTGATCAACAGCCTTTTGTTCCGGGAGTCTCAGACAAACAGCGGCAGCAAAGTTATTTAGCTGATAAAGGATATGTTTATATACCAACCAGTTGTGATACCGATGATTGTCGAGTTCATATTGCATTCCATGGTTGTGAACAAAATGCAGGAACAGTCGGTACTTACTATATTTCCGAAACGGGATACATGGAAATGGCTGAAACAAATGATTTAATTGTGCTGTTTCCACAAGTGAAGAAAGGTGTGATGAATCCACATGGGTGTTGGGATTTTTGGGGATATACCTCAAACAATATGCCGCCCTATCAATATTACACAAAACGTGCTCCACAGATGGCCGCCATTAAAGCCATGTTAGATAGACTGACCTCGGCTGAGGTGACCGCGCGTATTGTACGTTAGGAGACCCGGCGGTAAAGGCGCCGAGGACGGCCACCGGTGTTGTAATTCAAAACGAGATTCACTACGCCTTCGGACTCGAGAAATTCAAGATAGCGGCGAGCAGTGATACGACTAACATTCATTCGCTCGCCAATGTCTTCTGCTGAAAATTCTTGAAGGTCTTCATCTGATAGTAACTGCTTAAGATTAGATAGTGTCGTTGCATCAATCCCTTTCGGAGTGCGACGCACCTCTTTGGGTGGTGTTTTACGCAGTAAAGTGTCTATCTTTATCTGATCTAATGTGTCGTTAGAGAGCTGCTTGCGATAAATTTTATAATCACTCAGTGATTGATGGATGCGTGAGATACGAATAGGTTTGACCAAATAATCACTGACCCCAAGCTGGACTGCTCGAGCAATAGTGGTGGTTTCTCGCTCTGCGGTTGTGACGATGAAATCGCACTTCGCCCCTTGCTTACGCATACGGTGAATAAAATCAATACCGTGACCATCGGGTAGTGTGATGTCTACGAAAATGAGCATGGGTTGGTAAATAGAATATTGATGTAAAGCATCAGCAACACTTTCGCTGACGGCGACCACTGAAAAATCACCATCTTGTTGGATGGTGGACTCTAGCATGTAGCTGGCTCGTACGTCGTCTTCGAGGATCATTACGCTAATGTTAGTCATACTGCTCTAAATTATTTTTATTTAAATAAACACTGAATAACGTAGTGTGTTGTTCAGTTCGCTCCCAATCGATAGTGCCTTCCAATGACTCAATAAGTTGACCGACTAAGTAAAGTCCCACACCATGCTGCTCATCACCTTGTTTTGAGCTGACTCCAAATTCGAGAATGCGATCGGCAATCGCTTCATTAATACCGATACCGGAGTCTTGAACTTCGATGATGACGTGTTGATTACGGTCACTGAGATAAATTTGAATTTCAGCTGGACGTTGAGAACGGTTTTTCCATGCGGCCAGCAGGGCATTATCTACTAAATTGCCAATAATGGTAACCAATTTATCAGAAACTGTTTTTGCGTAATTGCAAAGAAATGTGTCTTGATCGATAGAAAATTTTATGCCCATGTCCGTTGCTTTATTGAATTTCGCCAACAGTAAGCCAGCAACAAAACTGTTATGAACTGAGCGCACGATGGTTTGTATGACGGCCTGATAATGATCGCTTTCTTGTTGGATAAAACGAATGGCGTCGGTATTTTTCCCAAGTTGCAACATACCCGACAGGGTATTCAATTTGTTCGCGTGCTCGTGGGTTTTACTCCTGAGCAGCTCTGAATAGTTTTTTAAATACACTAATTCGCGTTCGAGTTCTGACTGATTAAGGTTGGCAAAAAAGACCACAACATGGCCGAGTGCCCCTTTGGCATTTTGTAACGGATAAATATTCGCGCGATAGGTCAATTTACCAATGGTAAAATCACCTTGATAAAAGCGCTGCTTGGCTTCAAGTACTAAATGACTGAGAGTAGGGGAAAAGCGTGCGAGTGTTTGAGACAAGAATTCTTGGCGACTCGTGTTGTCTAGTGAGAGTTGCTGAAGAGCTGAATCATTGATGGTGCTGATCCGCTGTTCATTATCTACGGCGATGATTGCATCCCGAATACTATTTAAAATAAGTTCATTCTCACTAAACTTATGGACGATAAGTTCTGGTTCGTAATTGAGAAAGGTTCGTTTCATCTTAAACACAAGCAACGTCATCATGGCGATGGCTATGATATAAACAATCGCTATCATAAGGCCTATGTGACCGTATTGCTCAAGCAATATCGCGAAGGCTTTTTCTGATAAATAGCCAATACAAATAGCGCCAATCACTTCGCCGTTGTTTTTTAGTGGAACAAAGTTTCGAATGGCATTGCCAAGCGAACCTCGAGCAACGGTACTGTAGTATTCACCAGTGTTCAACGCGCGGTAAATATCATCGCCAATAAAGGTTTTTCCTAATCTTTCATGATTTGGATGAGATAAGCGAATCGCGTGTTTATTGACAACCACTATATAAGATGCAGCTGTTTTGGCTCTTAAATGCTCAATATACTGCTCAAGATCTGGTGTGATGTTGCGGTTACTTTGTTCAACCGCATTAATAATTTCATGATCCTGAGAAAGAACTCGGCCAAGTTCGATTCCTCGTTCCTCTAAGCCTTTTTGATAAATATTCTGCAACAAAAAGAAAATGACAGTAGTGACGACAATAACGATCGCGGAAGAGGTAGCCACTGTCGATAACGCGAGATGACTTTTAAGTTTCATATATCAGTATTTCCGAAGTATTTGTTCGTATAAAACGATGTTATTGCCCTTTAAAAAGGATTTTGTTCAGCATTTTCATGTGTGATTAAGAAAAAGGTGCCCATTATGAATAAAAAAGCAGCGAAAATCCATGAACAAAAGTTACAAAAGGATCCGTTAGTTACATTAGTGCTTTGCTCAGTATCCACATCCCTCGAAGTTGTTAAACTCCGCCCAAAATTTAAAACAACCCTACAAGAGAGCAAAAAATGTTTAACAATTCTGTCCTCTCTGCCAAAGACAAACGTTCGGTTAATATCGTGTTTGCTTTGTCAGCTATTATCATTTTGTTTGCAACAATCGCGAATAAACTTCCTAGTGGCATGATTGGTGCCGTTGGTGTGATGGCCGTAGTGGGTTATATCCTTAACCTAGTCGGTAATAAAACTCCAATTGTTAACCAGTATTTTGGTGGCGGTGCTATCGTCGTTATCTTCGGTTCTTCTTACCTTTTCCATAGTGGCCTTGTTCCTCAGGATACAGTGGCTAACGTAACAACTTTTATGAAGAGCGGTGGTTTCCTATCATTTTTCATTGCTAGCTTAGTAACGGGTTCTGTTCTAGGTATGGACAGCAATGTTTTGAAAAAAGCAGCACTTAAATACATTCCTGTTATTCTTGGCGGTGTTGCCTGTGCGTTCTTGTTTGCAGGTATCGTTGGTGCGATGCTTGGCCGTGGTTTCTTTGACTCAGTGATGCTGATTGCACTACCTATCATGGGCGGCGGCATGGGGGCTGGTGCAGTACCTCTTGTTGAAATTATGTCTGGCCGTACTAGCATGTCTTCAGATGAATTAATGTCAATCATGGTGCCAGCGTTAGCAATTGGTAATGCTATTGCGATTGTCACTGCAGGTTTGCTTAATAAACTTGGCAATGCGTACCCAAGCCTAACAGGTAATGGTCAATTGATTCGCGGTGAAGAGAACAAAGAAGAAGAAGATCTAGAAGAAGAAATGCCACTAACCGTAAACACACTTGGTGTTGGTGCTCTTCTTGCTATCGTTATGTTCTTAATCGGTACACTACTTCATATGTTTATCGATATGCACCCATACGCGCTAATGATCATCTCTGTTGCAGTGATCAAAGTGACGGGTTTTGTTCCTCGCCAACTAGAACGTGCTGCGCACGTTTGGTCTAAGTTTGTTCTCGACAACTTAACTCCAGCCCTTCTTGTTGGTATCGGTGTGGTTTACACCAATCTCGATCAAATCGTTGCGGCACTAACTGTTTCAAACATCCTAATGGTGTTCTCTACTGTTCTGGGTGCAGTTTTTGGTAGTGCAGTGATTGGTCGTCTAATGGGCTTCTACCCAATTGAAGCAGCTATCACTGGTGGTCTATGTATGGCCAACATGGGTGGTACTGGTGACGTTGCGGTTCTAGCATCATGTAAGCGTATGGATCTTATGCCATTTGCACAGATCTCATCTCGCTTAGGCGGTGCGCTAATGCTTATTCTAGCTACTTTCATCTTACAACTATTTCTTTAATTAGGTCCTTTCATGTCACAGACAGCTGAAATTGCGACCACAACAGAAGCGGGCATTAGCCCGCTTTCTAAAGTGGAACAGTCACTTAACAGTATTAAACACCAAACAACACAGGTTCGTTTTTCGCTAAATTTAGCCCAAAGCAATTTGTCTAAATACCTGACATTACGTCATGTACAAGACCAAAACGAAGGCCTATTTTTCCACTACATTCGTGATAATATTCGCGATAGCCTGCCTTACATCTACACACCATCCGTTGGTGATGCATGTCAGCAGTACAGCTATCTCAACTTTGCACCTCGTGGTTTGTACCTTTCAGCTCATAATTCACAATCTGTGAAAGAGCAAATTGAAAGTATTAATCAGGACGTGGATATCATCGTTATCACAGATGGCTCTCGCGTACTTGGTTTAGGCGACCTTGGTATTGGTGGCATGGGTATCTCTATCGGTAAACTTTCTCTTTACACTGCAGTGGGCGGTATCGCTCCTGAGCGTACACTTCCTGTTTGTATCGATGTAGGCACTAATAACGCTGAACTTAAAGCCGATCCTCAATATCTAGGTAATAAAGAAGATCGCGTTGATGACGAAACTTTCTACTCTTATCTAGAAGAAGTGATGACTGCGTTGGAAGCTCGTTGGCCGAAAGCGATCATCCAATTTGAAGATTTTAGTAACAATCACGCTTATCCGTTGTTGAAAAAATACCGCCATACACACCGTTGCTTTAACGATGATATTCAAGGTACTGCAACTGTAGCAGTCGCGACTATCAAACGCGCATTGAAAAAAGCGAACAAGCAAGCAAGTCAATCCAATGTGTTTATTGTTGGCGGTGGTTCAGCAGGGTGTGGTATCGCTGATCTGATTCGTCGTACATTTGGCTTTGAAGGTGAAAATGGCGTTTATGTGCTAGACCGTGATGGTGTGGTGTATAACGACTTTGCCAACCTTAACGAAATGCAAGCAGAGCTCGCACGTCCAAGCGAGGAACGCCCTGCAGGCAAAGATAAGCTAGAGCTATTAGACGCGATTAATTACTACAAACCAGACGTAATTGTTGGTGTAACGGGCGTAACCGGTCTGTTCAGTGAACAAGTTATCAATGCTTTGGTCGAACATGCAGATATGCCAGTGATTATGCCATTGTCTAATCCTGTTAGTTCTTGTGAAGTAACACCGAGTCAAATCTTTGATTGGGTAGGGGACAAAGCGATTGTGGCGACGGGTAGCCCATTTGCGCCGATTGATTTTAACGGCAAGTCTCACGTTATTTCTCAATGTAATAACGTGTATGTATTCCCTGGTATTGGCTTGGGTGCACAAGTTGTTAGTGCAACAACCATTTCTGAAGGTATGCTAACTGCAGCGGTTAATGCTCTAGGTAACTATGAATGTAACCTTGCTTCTCATTACGAAGTATTACCAGCGATTGAGTCTACTTTAGAAGTATCAAAAGAAATTGCAGTTGCGGTTGCGTTACAAGCTATTAGTGAAGGCGTGGCTGAAGTGGGTGCTGATTTATCGCGAGATGAATTGATTGCTAAAATTAATGCCGCATTCTGGAATCCAGAACTAGGTACTGCAAACCACTAATATCTACGATTAAATCGTTTTAATAAAAAGGATGAGCACAGGTGCTCATCCTTTTTATTTGAATTGCTAAAATCGATATTCAACACCAGCAGTGACTTGGTTGAAATCAGTATTGGTTTCTTCTCCATCTCGAACATCGCTCGCGTCTAAATCGACGTCATACCAAGTATATTCTGCGTTTAGCACTAAGTTATCAGTCACTTTAAATCCTACGCCTGCACCTGCGAATACGGCTTTGTCGCTATCGGTACCGTTGTATCCAGCAATGCTGTAATCGGTGTCGTACCAAAGTTGACCACCTTTCGCATATACATCGACTCGGTCACCAATTGGAGCAATCAGTTTTAGTGCACCAGTATAACCATCCGTTTTCGCATTAGCTAAGTGGTTACCGTATTTACCAAAGTCAATATAACCACCTTCAACCGCAATATAGGGGTTAATTCGATAACCAAGTAGTCCTTGGTAGACTTGGTTATCGTCATCAAAATCATCTTCCCCATCAATTTTGACATAACCAAAGTTGCCACCGACATAAAGGCCACTCTCATTCCCTGCGGCAAAACTGCTGACCGAAAAAGAGGCTAAAAATAGTGCGCCAGTAACAAGTGGTACGATCGTTTTCATTTTGGAACTCCTCGATGAATCATTAGGTTACGTACTATGTTTCACTGTACATCTTTTGCTATGTGTTCTGGATCTTGCTAAGCGGGGTAGGGCTGGAAAGCATCCTGTTTCACCCGAGAGCACTATGGTCATACTAGATTGATGAGTTGGATGAATATTCATTAGCAGGTTATTTTAGTGTTATTGATATGTTAGTAATCTATGGGAGGGTGTTAATATCAATACATTCTCATTGAAACAGCATCTTGAGAGCACTTGGGTATAAGATATTGTTCAATAAGATCTTAATTGTATATTTCATGTTATGCTAAATGAATCTAGGGTAAATGAAATGTTTGGGAGAGGCATATGACGAATCCGGAATTTATTGACGCATACTGGGGAATAATAGCGTTAATAGGTGTGTATTTTGTGCAATGGGCAATTGCCACTATGGTAAAGTCCAGTCAACCTAATGCGATTCCAGGCAAGATATCTGAAACCTTAGGGCATGATTCTTTTGTGTTTCGTTCCCATCGAACTTTTATGAACTCCCAAGAAAACGCCGTCATTTTTTTACCTACCGCCGTGCTCGCTTTTTTTGTACAAGCTAATCCTACTTGGGTGGCAATTTGGCTTTGGACCTACGTTGTTGCTCGAATTCTTCATATGGTTCTCTACTATGTGATATCAACCGATAAAAATCCTAGCCCGAGAAGCTACTTTTTCCTTATAGGTGTTATTGCTAATGTTGGCTTGTTCATCACTACCGTTATGGCAATATAAATTGAGAGATTAGCGTAAGCTAGAGATCTAAATCATGGTAAGGGTAGAAGAGGAGAAACAACTCGAGGTCTTAGAGCTGCTGAGCTTATCCAAGGGTATTATTTTTCTAAACATAAACGGTTAGAAGAGCTATTAGGCCCATTTATCGCATGGCCTAGATTGGAGCGTACAGCGGGAATCGAACCCGCATTTTTAGCTTGGGAAGCTAAAGTAATAACCATTATACGATGTACGCGTTGATGGTTAATATACTCTTAATATCCTGAATTAAAAGGCTTATTAGAAAAATATTATGCATTTGTTTAGATATTAACCTTGCTGATTTTTTTATCGATAAGTTTTGATTATCTTATATAAACTAAAAAGCCCACCGAATCTGAATCGGTGGGCTTAAAAACGGACGTTACAGCGTCGTTAGATGCGACGGCGCCTTAGCAATGCAAGCGGCAGCAATATCAGTAACCAAGAACCCATCGAACCGCCACCACTGTTACTATCATCCTCGTCATCACTATCGTATTTGTTCGCTGAGAGCATAGGATCGCTATCGAACGAGTAGGTGAGAGAAAGTGAACTAAAATCGTAACTGCTATCACCTTTTAAATCACCAATATCGCTGTTGATATCATCTTTAAAGAAGTTGATATTGGTAAAACCTGCGTGATCATCGTCATCGGTAAAATTACAATTGTCGCCAGTATCAGTTGAAACATACGAAGAGATCCCAACTAAACGAACACCATAGTCTGCATCAGAACTGTGATCTGGGTCTTTCCATATGAGAGGACCACCACTGTCACCACTACATGTGCCGTAATTTATCGATTCATCGGTTGTTGTTGCACAGATATAGTCATTGGAGCTTGGGTAACTGCCACTATAAATAGACCCACTGACTTTGATACCCAAACAGGTAGATGCGGGTATACCTGCCATCAACACACGGTTAAGTTCGTCATCCGAGTTACCCTCTTCGTCTTCGCCATATCCACTTGCCTGAACATTTCCTTCGTTATCTTGGTTTGCTACGTAACTATTAGAAAATTGATTGTACATCGCGGTCATTTCGGCGGTAGACGCGATTTTTATTTTTTTAGAATTAGCAAATGTACCTGAAGAATATATTGCAGCGTAGTCATTAGAGTTGGTTAGAGAGCCTGTCCAACTACTACTGCTTTTGATATAGGTAGGGGTGACAAGGACTGATTTTTGAACAGAATTGGTGTAATCCAAGTAAACGACCTTAACGCCTTGGAAATCATAACTGTCACTTGATTTATCAACGCAATGAGCTGCAGTAAGTACTGTATCATCATCAATAATTGTTCCGCCACACAAATAGGTGTATATGTAGTCACCTTTATTGAAATAGGTATAAATTTTAACTTGAAACGGCAATTTTTCTAATGACGTTTCTGTACCATTTAATATCGTCGGTGAAAAGGTAAGGGCGACTGACGTTTGTATGATCAATAAGTTTATACAAAGTGCAGCGAGTACCCTAATGACCCAACTATTTAACATGGTTTACTCCCAAAGAAGAGAAGTTAGACGACAAAATGTTGAAGCTGAGTTCACTTAAAAAGTTATTAACTCACCTTGTGTAAATTTTTTACGTATTAATTAATGGCTTACTGACTAATTCTGTCATTTTCAAATACTATAAAAGTATTTGCATAAATACCGCTATGTGCCGATAGGAACCCATATTGTTTAACGGTTTTAAATACGGCTAATGATCAGATCTAAATAGTTTTAAGGTTCGAATTAATATGTGTCGCGCTATTATCAATATTATTCGTGCAAGATCAATGGTGAAAGATGAAAAATAGTCCCAAATAGGTAGTAAAAATATCCAATAGGGTGAATATAAAATGTTATTTTTATAAATTTGTCTTATTGTTGAAACACATTTTGTGAGTTTGTGCAGGAATGAGTGAATCAGTGCAAGATATATGCATTTATATGTTTAGGTGTGTCGTTTTCTATTGGTATTCTATTGCATGTTGTTAGTTGAGTTCCACTCTAGGACATTTTAAGTTCCAATATGGGACGTAATGTGACTTATGAATGAATGGTAATGGATTTGCTTGAACAATAATTTGAATTAGATTTAGATAGATTTAAACAGTGAGTTATTGGTGTGGTTTGAATTCAATAAATATTTAAATTCCACTAAAATATTTTAATTGGTACTGATATATGGAAATAAAATATTTAAATGATAAAACAGATTCGTTAAATAATTTACTAAATATCACAACTAATAAGGTTTTGATAATAGCTATTAATAGAGCAGTAGAGCTAAGCAATGAGATTCCTAGTAGTGTTTTCATGTACAATCATGCGTTACAGAAACTCCCTAGTATCATTGAAAATACAGAAGCTTATCTTGATAAATTAACTTCAGAAACTGCCGAGAGTACTGTGCGTCACACGGTTAAAAAACAAGTGAATCAATCAGTAATTAGTTCTGATATTGAAGAGGTTGTTTATGAGAAACAGTGTAATTTACTCTTGGTGCGTAAAATGATTCACCAACGTAATCTTGATAATATTCAATTCGCTAAAAAATTATTACCAAAAATATTAAATAATGATATTTTAAAACCTGACTTAGACGCGTTAAATCTAGATGCTATTAATGATGCACTAAGTGTTTTAGTTGATTTATCATCAATCGCTAAAAATAGTGATACGCAAAAGAAATATTTGGCGGAACTGCATAGCGCACACAATGATGGTTATCATATTAAAAATAAACTGAATAGTGATGATCAATCAATTTTGAGACAAATTAACGATTATATTTATGCGTTGAATTTATGGAATAACGCTGTTAAAAATACCATTCAAACTATTTACCAATTACCCAATGAGTTCTAAAAATTGACAGAGATTCCTTAACCGTACAACAGTGCAGTTAAGGAATGGTCGGTTACCTGCTAAGTGTTAATTGGTGGCTAAAGCATTTAATTGTTCAATATTTTCTGCGCTAAGTTTTACTTTCATTGCATCTAAGTTGTCTTGTAAATGAAGCAGTGATGATGTCCCTGGTATTAATAAAATGTTGGGTGAGCGTTGGTGTAACCAAGCTAACGCGACTTGCATAGGTGACGCATGTAATTCCTGAGCTAAAGTGTTAAGAATATTATTTTGGATTGGGGTAAAGCCACCAAGAGGAAAGAACGGTACGTAAGCAATATCCTGTTTTGCTAACCAATCGATTAAGTCATCGTCTTGTTTTGCAACGATGTTATAGTGATTTTGTACACAGACAATTGGTGCAATATTTTGGGCTTCTTCTACTTGTGTTTTAGTCACATTACTTAGGCCTAAATGACGAATTAGCCCTTGTTGTTGGCATTCTGCTAATACAGATAAAGGTTCGGCGATTGAGCCTTCAGCCGGTCCATGAGCTGAAAACATGGCTCTTAGATTGACCACATCCAGTTGTTCTAAGCCTAAATTCTTTAAATTACTGTGTACCGCATCAATTAGTTCTTGGCGAGAAAATGCAGGTATCCAAGCGCCTTCTTGATCGCGTCGAGCCCCAATTTTTGTCACTATCGTCAAGTCTTCAGTATATGGTGCAAGGGCTTCATGGATTAATTGGTTTGTAATATAAGGCCCATAGAAATCGGAAGTATCAATATGATTGACGCCTGATTGAATTGCTTGCTGCAAAATGGCTATCGCTTGTGGGCGATCTTTCGGATTTCCCATAATTCCTGGTCCGGATAATTGCATTGCGCCAAAGCCCATACGATTAACGACTTTGTCGCCCAGCAAATATTGACCTCCGAGTATTGCACTGTTTGTCATCGATTATCACTCCGTTAAAAATCTCTTGAACCTATAAAAGGTATCCTATACCTATTTTGACTTACACCCAAATGACCTTGAAACGTAAGAGTCAGAACTTCGTTTACGAGTGTAGGTCGAACCGAGCAAAGAATAGCAGGGTATGCTTTAGCATGCTGAGTGGGAGTAGAAATCGACTCGTTGCTCAACTAATAAAGGAGTTGAAGTGAGTGATATTTGTACTCATTGCATATAACTTATGCGGATTAGATCGCTTTTTAATCACTCAAATCAAAAAGATATAAATTTTTGTTGACGGAATTTTTCAGTCGAGTAAAGTACATCTCGTTCTCAAGGGCAAGCCTTTGAAACCTATGTCTTTTGAAATCTTTTAGAAGACACTGCGACACTAGCTCAGTTGGTAGAGCGCAACCTTGCCAAGGTTGAGGTCACGAGTTCGAACCTCGTGTGTCGCTCCAAATTTCATTATTTATGAAATTCTGTGCTAATAAGTACAATAGATGGTGTCTCCATCGCACTGTTTTAGTGTGCCCTGGTGGTGGAATTGGTAGACACAAGGGATTTAAAATCCCTCGGCGTTCGCGCTGTGCCGGTTCAAGTCCGGCCCGGGGCACCATCATAATTCAGAAACGGCGCGTTGGCAGAGTGGCTATGCAGCGGATTGCAAATCCGTGGACCTCGGTTCGACTCCGGGACGCGCCTCCATATCTTATTTTCTTTCAGATAAAATCCCCGCAGAAATCATTTTTTCCTTGTTGTTCAGCATAAATTCGATGAACTCATGTTCAGGCATTGGTCTGCCTGTGTAGTATCCCTGTGAACGATCACAGCCCAAATGACGTAAGAATTCCAGAGTCTCTGCATCTTCAATACCTTCAGCAACGGTTGTCATTCCAAAGCTTTGCGCCATTTGAATAATGGTTTTAACGATGATTTCATCATCACTATTAGAGGCAACATCTTTAATAAACTCCCGATCGATCTTGAGAATATCAATAGGGAATCTTTTTAAGTAGGCCAGGCTAGAATATCCCGTTCCAAAATCGTCGATCGAGAATCGACACCCAAAGTCTTTCAGTGTTTGTACAACTTCTAACACTCGACTAGGGTCGCGAATCATGATGGACTCAGTCAGTTCTAGCTCTAACATGCCTGGTTCAATATTCGCGTGCTTAATGGCTTGATACACACTTTCTTGAACGTTGCCTCGAGCAAATTGTAGCGCTGATAGATTCACTGCGACTAATGGTTGGGGCATGCCCATTTCTCGCCAGCGAGCGACCGCTTCACAGGCATTTTTTAGAACCCAATCACTAATGGGGATGATAAGCCCGGTCGTTTCCGCTATCGGGATAAATTTACCTGGAGAAATCATGCCTTTTTCTGGATGTATCCAGCGGATAAGGGCTTCAGCTCCCATAAGCATCCCGGAAGCGATTTCGATTTTGGGTTGATAGTAGAGTTGTAATTGATTTTCTTCTATGGCTCGACGTAACCCAAATGCAACGGTGAGTTCATCTTCCACTGAGCGATTCATATGTTTGCGATAAAAACGATAGGTATTGCGTCCATCTTCTTTGGCCTGGTACATCGCTGAATCTGCTTTCGATAACAGCATTTCGAAGTCAGTACCATCATCGGGATAGAATGAAACCCCGACGGAATGGGTTAAGACAATTTCTTGGTCATGTATGTATAACGGGGCTTCGATTGCGCTGAAAAGTGCACTGATACGAGATAGGCTATTGTCAGTATTGGGTAGATTAGGAATCATGATAATAAATTCATCACCGCCTTGGCGACTGACAGTCCCTAGCTCTTCAAAGCAGTCATTTAATCGTTGTGATATTTGTACCAATACATCATTAGCACCGCTGTATCCTACTAAGTCATTAATTGTTTTAAAATTATCGATATCAATACTCATCACTGCGATGTGGTAGTGATAGCGATCAGCGCGTACTTTAGCTTGGTCAAACCGGTCCGATAGGAGGTGATGATTTGGCAGCCCGGTTAGATTATCGTGTTGTGACATAAACACGGCTTTTTCTTCTGAAAGCTTCAAGTGATTAATATCATTAAAAATCCAAACGCTTCCTTTGTGGGGATGCTGTTTATCAATCGCGTTGCCTGTGAGCTCACACCAAACCGTATTTCCGTCAGCTCGTTTGAGTTGGATGGAGCCAGTGTAAGTATCCTCAGTAGTCATGACTCGGTAAGCTTCTGAGCCAAACATTCGATATGTTTCTGCTGAGTCATAAAGGATTTCTGTTGAAGCGCCAATAATCGCTCCGGGTTCATAACCCAACATATCTTCGAAACGTTGATTACAAGAGATGATATGCCGATCCTCAACCCAAGCCATACCAACTAACGTATTGTCAAGTAGGGCATTCTTTTCTATAAGCAGTGAGTTGAGCTTTTCATTTTGTTGAACAAGTTCAGTGACGTCACGGCCAATAACAACACAAAAATCGGCTTGGTCAAGCTTAGCCAATTGGTAACCGAGTTCAAGATAGATCTGAGCGCCGTCATTCTTCATATAATCAATGACAACAGATCCTGAGTTTTTATTATCAGGGCTCTTACTCACACTTAATAACGTGTTAATTAGCCCACTGTTGTCCCCCCAGGGAAGGTCTTGTATTGGGTGCTCGACGAGTTCGTCGGTAGATTTACCAAAAAGCTGACACACCGCTTGGTTGACGTCAGAAATCTTACCATCAGGCAGACTGATCAACATGACCATATCTGGCGTGTAATCAAGCAGTGCTTTAAAGCGCTCTAATCTATCTGTATTACGTTTAAGTTGGGGATAGTAGTTTTTTCTAAATGACCGATCTCCTAACCCAATAATATTTTCTCTGCGTTTTTCTAAATTTTTTTTATCACATTGCTTCACTATAAATGGCCTTGATATCGCCTAAAGATGCTATTCGAGGATTAGTTACAATACAGGCATCATTAACGGCGTGACTTGCTAGTTCAGGGATGTCTGATGAGTGAACACCAATTTTAGATAATCGCTCACTGATTCCTAACTGTGTTCTGAGTTGGGTAAATTCTTCGGTGATACGCTTACAAAGAATCTTTTCTCTGATGCCTCGTGTATCAATGCCCATGAGTTGCGCGATTTTTTGGTAGCGGTCACCACTTTTCGGCATATTAAAACGCACAACATGATCGAGTAGTAAGGCGTTACACTCACCATGAGGTACGTCTAAGTAGCCACCAAGTGAGTGTGCCATGGCATGTACTGCTCCCAAACTGGCATTAGAGAAGGCTAATCCCGCTTGGAGTGAGCCCAGCAGCATGTTTTCACGAGCGGGGACATAACTGGGATCTTTTACCGCACGATCAATGTTTTGCCATAGCAATTCAATGGCACTTATAGCATGCACATCGACGATTGGAGAGCTTGCTGTTGAAACATAAGCTTCTATCGCGTGAGTAATCGCATCTACTCCGGTGCAAGCAGTTAAATAGGTGTCTAAGGTGGTGGTGGTCTCAGGATCAATCAGAGCAATATCGGGCACGACTGTTTTGCTGATGATGGCCATTTTATAGCGCAGTTCGGAATTAGTAATAATACAAAACTGAGAAATGTCAGCAGACGTCCCTGCAGTAGTAGGGATACAGATCAATGGAGGTCCAGGAATATCTACTTGGTCGATACCCTCAAAATCCGTCACATCACGCCCGTTAGTAATGACAATACCAATGGCTTTCGCACAATCAATTACGCTGCCACCACCAATCGCAACAATCACATCGCAATGCTGTTCTGCGTAAAATTGTGCACCAGCCATCACTTCATAATCTTTAGGATTGGGAGTAATTCCGTCAAAAACAACTGATTCAATGCCGACTTCATTAAGATCATTGATAGCTTGCTGAACCCAACCTGCTTGAATTACTCCGGGATCAGACACAATCAAAACTCGTCGAGCCTCCATGTTTCTTGCATAAAGAGATACTTTATGTCGAGAACCAACACCAAAAATAAACTCTGGAGCAACAAATTTGCGCATTTCGTAAAGGGCCATCACTCTACCTCTCAAATTCAGGGGGAGTTCAAGTCATCTAGTAAATGTGACTTTAACTTGCTCTAAGTGTAGTTCAGTGTTGTTGGAAGTGAATATTTTATTGGCCAAAAGTAGTAATCCTATCGATAGCAGAGGAGTGGGATTAATTTTCGATAACTATCTGATAAATATTATTTAAAATCAAAAAACGATGGTTTTGCCTCAAAGGGCGTGAGGTTTGTCGATAAACCTACCGATTTTGTTAGGTATTTCCTCCAACTGCTAGTGGTTTGACACGCGCAAAATGGTTAAAATCTGCGAATAAAATGATATTTGGCCATTAAGTCTCAAGTGCCAAGTGATATTTTTATATATAAAGTCAGTAATATAAGGCGACAATGTGACAGAAGAACAACCAATAAAGCGACGTCGAGGTCGGCCACCAAAAGTTGAGCGAAAATACAGTGATACAAAGCAGGAGTTGATTCGCAGTGGTTTAGCGATGATCACAGAATTTGGTTTTACTGCTTCTGGTGTGGATGCTGTCGTGAAGCAGGTTCAAGTGCCAAAAGGTTCGTTTTATCATTACTTTAAAAGTAAGGAAGCCTTTGGTTTAGACGTGTTACAAGCGTATGGTCAGTATTTTGCCAAAAAACTGGATAAGCATCTTAATAATGAGACACTAGAACCGCTTGATCGCATCGAAGCCTTTATTGACGATGCTAAACACGGAATGGTTCGTTTCGATTTTCGCCGTGGTTGTTTGGTTGGCAATATGATGCAGGAAGTCCCTCAGCTTTCAGAGGCTTTATCTCAAGAACTTCAACGTATTTTACTAGATTGGCAACATCGAGTAAGCCATTGCATCTTACTGGCTAAGCAAAATGGCACGGTATCTCATCAATTCGATGAACAAGTGTTGGCTGAACAATTTTGGTCTGGTTGGGAGGGGGCGGTTATGCGGGCGAAACTGTTTCGTTCCACTCAGCCATTAGATGATTATTGGCGTTATTTTCAGATAATATTTTCTGATATACCCAAGTAACCTCAAAGTGTTGTTTCAGTGAGAATGGTTTCGCTCTTAGGCAAGGTGCTGATTTCAAGAAATAGTGATTCTTGAAAATCAGCCCCACAGCCTAGGAGCGAATAAAGCTCGCCCTTAGGGAACTCATTAACAATGGGTTTGAAGGTTAGCCTTTAATATCGACTACAACGCGGCCTTTAACTTTGCCATCGAGTAATTGATGCGCAATATCAATGACTTGCTCAAAGCCAATCACCGTGCTGGCAGTGTCTAGCATCTCTTTATCGACGAGCTTAGCAATTTGTTCCCACGCTTTAACGCGCTTATCATTGGGGCACATTACACTATCAACGCCTGCTAACGTGACACCGCGTAGGATAAATGGAGCCACAGTTGCGGGGAAATCCATACCTTGCGCTAAACCACATGCCGCAACAACCCCACCATATTGGGTTGAAGCACATACGTTTGCTAAAGTGTGACTACCTACTGAATCAATAGCCGCAGCCCAAAGTTCTTTTCCTAGTGGGCGTCCAGGCTCAGATAATGTATTACGATCAATGATCTCTGAAGCACCAAGTGCTTGTAGGCGTTCTGCCTCTTCAGGACGACCAGTCGACGCGATCACTGTGTATCCTAACTTGGCTAAATATGCGATAGCAAAGCTTCCCACACCGCCGTTTGCTCCTGTGACAAGGATTTTACCTGATTGTGGTGTAATACCATTTTTTTCTAGTGCCTGAACACACAACATGGCAGTGTATCCTGCGGTACCCACCGCCATAACATCATAGGTGCTAAGTGAATCAGGAACGGGGAGGAGCCAATCACCATTGACTTTTGCCTTTTGTGTTAAGCCGCCCCAATGTTTTTCACCTAACCCCCAGCCATTAACAAACACGCGTTGCCCAACCTGAATATTGGGATTGTCACTATGTTCAACGATACCCGAGAAATCAATACCAGGAACCATTGGGAAGCGTCTAACAACAGGCGATTTACCACTGATAGCTAATCCGTCTTTGTAGTTCAATGTTGAGTATTCCACATTAACGATAACGTCACCTTCAGGAAATGCAGCATCATCTAATTGCTTTACAGAGCATTGGTATTGGTCTTCTACCTTGTCGATGTAGAGGGCTTTAAACATAGTTATCACCTAAGTATTTTGTTCACAATTACGCCAGTATAAGGCAGTGTAAAATAATTTAGACCGCTCGTCTAAAAATAATTACGCTCAGACTAAAAGTCTTATAAAACGAATGCAAGAGAATTGTGTGTCCATGAGAAGTTATGGTTGATTTAGGTCAATTTAGTGGCGTAAGAGTAAATAGTCGCAAGGTTGGATAAGCACTGTAGGGGAAAGTAACGCGCATAATAAGTTAAGAAACCGTGAAATCTAACTCTTTAGGAGGAATTTATCCTCATTATGGACGATGCTTGGTAAATGTAACTGTCAATGTTAATGATTAATTCCCGTGGCGAGAGATTCAATGGAGGTGATATGAGTCAACACAAGTCAGCAGGTAAATGCCCGGTTATGCATGGCGCGAATACGTCCTTAGGTCAAGATAATCAGAAATGGTGGCCCAAATCACTTAATCTAGACATTCTTGCCCAGCACGACCAAAAAACCGATCCGATGGATCCAAACTTTAATTATGCCGAGGCGTTTCAATCCTTAAATTTCGAAGCGGTTAAAGCGGACTTAAAAGCATTAATGACAGACAGCCAGTCATGGTGGCCCGCAGATTGGGGGCATTATGGCGGTTTAATGATTCGTATGGCGTGGCATTCTGCTGGCTCATATCGTGTGGCTGATGGTCGTGGCGGCGGTGGTACGGGTAATCAACGTTTCGCCCCTCTGAATAGTTGGCCTGATAACGGGAATTTAGACAAAGCTCGGCGTTTATTATGGCCAATTAAGAAAAAATACGGCAACAGCCTCTCTTGGGCCGACCTCATCATACTTGCCGGTAATATGGCCTATGAGTCTATGGGGCTAAAGACGTTCGGTTTTGCTGGGGGGCGTGAAGATATATGGCATCCAGAAAAGGATACCTATTGGGGAGCAGAAGAAGAGTGGCTAGCGACCAGTGATAAGCCACACAGCCGCTATTCGGGCCAGCGAGAGTTGGAAAATCCACTGGCGTCGGTAATGATGGGGCTTATTTATGTCAACCCTGAAGGCGTCGATGGTCATCCCGATCCATTAGCGACAGCCAAAGATATGCGTGAAACCTTCGCCCGTATGGCAATGAACGATGAAGAGACGGTTGCTTTGACGGCTGGCGGGCATACTGTAGGTAAATGCCATGGTAATGGTCGAGCTGAAAACTTAGGGCCAGAGCCGGAAGCGGCTGCTTTAGAGGAGCAGGGATTAGGCTGGATTAATCATAAAACCCGTGGCATTGGACGTGATGCTGTCACTAGTGGTATTGAAGGTGCGTGGACCACACATCCCACTCAATGGGACAATGGCTATTTTTCATTGTTGTTTAAATATGAGTGGGCATCAACGAAAAGCCCTGCAGGTGCTTGGCAGTGGGAGCCAGTCAATATAGCAGAAGAAGATAAACCTGTTGATGTCGAAGATCCTTCTATTCGCCATAATCCTATAATGACAGACGCAGATATGGCGTTAAAAGTCGACCCTCAATACCGTAAGATTGCTGAGCGCTATTATAACGATCCTGACTACTTTGCTGAGATGTTTGCCCGTGCTTGGTTTAAATTAACTCATAGAGATCTTGGCCCCAAAGCTCGATATCTCGGACCAGATGTACCCAAAGAAGACCTTATTTGGCAAGATCCTATTCCAAGTGTCGATTATTGTTTAACAGATAAAGAAATCGATGAACTTAAGCAGCAAATACTGGCAACTTCAGTAGAAATTGGTGATTGGGTCTCATTGGCTTGGGATAGTGCGCGAACTTTTCGTGGTTCAGATTATCGTGGTGGGGCAAATGGTGCACGTATTCGCCTTGCACCTCAGAAGGATTGGATTGGCAATGAGCCGGAGCGCTTAGTTCAGCAGTTAACCGTTTTAGAAAAAATTCAGTCTCATTGTAATAAATCCGTCAGTATGGCTGATTTAATCGTGTTGGCAGGTTGTGCGGCGGTTGAAAAAGCAGCTCAGGATGCAGGCGCGACAATCCAAGTGCCGTTCAACCCGGGGCGCGGAGATGCGGAACAAGCGATGACCGATATAGACTCATTTGCAGTGTTGGAGCCGCTTTATGATGGCTATCGTAATTGGCTAAAAGAGGATTATAAAGTCAGCGCCGAAGAATTATTGTTAGAACGTACTCAACTGATGGGGCTGACCGCGCCAGAAATGACGGTCCTTATAGGAGGAATGCGTGTTCTTGGGACCAATTATGGACACAGTTTAGATGGTGTCTTTACCGATCGAATTGGCGTTTTAACCAATGATTTTTTCATTAACTTAACTGATATGAATTATCGTTGGGTACCGATGAATAATGACCATTATGAAATTCGGGAAAGAGCATCGGATACTGTGAAATGGACGGCAACGCGAGTCGATTTAGTCTTTGGGTCAAACTCGATTTTGCGCTCGTATGCGGAGTTCTATGCGCAAGATGATAATCATGAAAAGTTTGTTCGAGATTTTGTTAAAGCTTGGGTTAAGGTCATGAATGCGGATCGTTATGATCTGAGTTGATTGCATAAACATGGATTCATAAAGTGAGCGATGTCGTCATTAATCCATTTTCGCTGAAACAGCATCTTGAGGTGACTTGGGTTGATATTGAGGTATTATTACTCATCATTCAATAAGATAGCATAAGGCCTAGCTATGACCTACACCCTCAATATGGATCCGACTGACGAAGATATTGCTTCTATCCGTAATGAACTGCGCAAGTACAATACGCCATTTTTACAAGCAGTACGCGATCAGGAATTAACCGTGAGCTTTTGTGATGAACAACAGCATCAGAAAGGGGGGATTGTTGGGAGAGTTTGGGGTAATTGGTTATTAATTAACTTTCTTTGGGTTGATGATATGTATCGTGGTCAGGGAGTCGGTAGTCAGTTACTAAAGGAAATTGAGCAGCAGGCTGTAAAAATGGGCTGTCATTCGGTAATGATTGATACTTTAAGTTTTCAAGCTAGGCCATTTTACGAACGTCACGGCTATCAATGTCAAATGTCTTTGGATAATTACCCAGTCGATGGGCAACTCCATTTTCTTACTAAGTCTTTACTGTAGTTTATTACTACACAACCGGCAGCGATGCCGGTTGTGTATACCCTAGTAACGTAAAGATGCTGTTTCAGCGAAAATGTATTCGCTCAGAGGCCTGCATCTTGAGGTCATTTGGGTATGATACTAATGACATTAGATTTTTTGTATGCAGAATATTCTGAGCGTAGCCCCATAATCAGACTCAAGCACATAAGCAGTAACACAACAGTAAAGGGCAGTGCCGTGGTGACAACTCCAGATTGCAAAGCCTGCAAAGCATCTTTGCCACCAATCCAGAGCATAGCTGCCGCTATCGCGCCCTCAATACTCGCCCAAAAGATTCGTTGTGGTACAGGAGCATCGACTTTACCACCTGCTGTGATGCTATCAATCACTAAAGACCCCGAGTCCGATGAAGTGATAAAGAATATTAGAATCAATGCGATGGAAATGATAGAGATGAGATTACCCATCGGCATTTGATCATACATATAAAACAGAGTAAGAGAGATATCTGTAATACCATGCGCACCTAGTTCGCCTACTTTATTTGCTACTTGATCAATGGCGATACCGCCAAAGATACCCATCCAAATCAGCGTAATAATGGTTGGTACGAAAATCACCGCACACATAAATTGACCAACAGTACGGCCACGCGAAACGCGAGCAATAAACATTCCCACGAATGGTGACCACGATATCCACCAAGCCCAGTAGAAAACAGTCCAAGCGTGCATCCATGATTCATCGTCACGCCCGTGAGGGTTACTCAGTGGAATGATGTTTTCGATATAGCCGATCATAGTGGCACTCAGTTCACTCCAAATGGAGCTAAAGTTCACGGCAATAACAAAGATTAGTAGGCCAAATGCGAAGAGCATATTGAAGTTGCTAAGCTTTTTAACGCCACCATCAATACCTTTTATCACGGATCCTACCGAAATAAGGGTAACAACAACGATGACAAAGAGCTGTTGTGCTAATCCACCATGCAAACCGAAAACGTAGTTAATCCCACTAGATGCCTGTTGAGCACCAAGACCGAGTGATGTTGCTAGGCCAAAAAGTGTCGCTAAGACCGCCACGATGTCGACAATGTGACCCAGCCATCCCCAAGCACGGTCACCAAAAATAGGGTAAAAAACAGAACGCATTGATAGAGGAAGGCGTTTGTTATAGTGGAAAAAGGCTAAAGAGAGCGCCACGATACCGAACATGGCCCAGCCGTGAATACCCCAATGGTAAATTGTTGCCCCTAAAGCCAGCGTTTTTGCTTCTGGCGTGAGTGGTTCAACATTTAACGGAGTGCCATACCAGTTGGTGAAATAGGCGGTTGGTTCTGCTACCCCCCAGAATAATAGGGCGGTTCCCATTCCCGCGGAAAAAAGCATCGCGAGCCATGACATAGTCGAATGATCGGGAGTGGCATCAATACCGCCAATGCGGATTTTACCCCAAGGAGATACCATTAAAATTAATGAAAAGATTAAGATCGCATTCATTGACCACATAAAAAAGCCATCAAATTGACTGATGATACTGTTTTTAACTGTGGTTAGTGCGTCTTTTGCGGTGGCTGGATCGGCTGCTATTACGGCAACCAAAAAGAAGATGATGAGTCCGGCACTAATGCCAAAAACGGCGTTATGAACGTCGAATCCCCACTTTTGTACGTTATCTTGACCGACTTGGTAATCGGTAGTTTCTATGCTGTATTTCTTGAATGCATCTTGCATTATTATCACTTTGGTTCTGATTTAAACGGGCTTTTAGTAACGCTGTCACAGTTAGATACTCCTAATACAAAAAAGTAACTTCGATTTCAAAGCATATCGGGGCACGAATGGTATCACTTGAATATAGTGAACGATAGGTGCGGGCTTATCGTGTTTAAGGGATTAACTAAAATTTAACTCTTTAGGATTATCCAAATAAAAAGCCGACTTCGCGTCGGCTTTGTGTTGATTATATCATTTATTAATTGGTTACTGGCGTTCGATATACTGCGTATTCTGATCTTAGCCCCATGATTAAGCTAATACACATTAAAATCAGTACGAATACAAACGGTAGTGCCGTTGCAACCACTCCTGATTGCAGTGCTTGTAAGGCATCTTGACCACCAATCCACAACATAGCTGCAGCAATGGCACCTTCAATACTCGCCCAAAAGATACGTTGTGGGATCGGCGCATCGACTTTACCGCCGGCGGTAATACTATCGATAACCAATGAGCCTGAGTCTGATGACGTAATAAAGAATACTAAAATCAGAGCGATAGAAATCACTGAAATAATATTACCCATAGGTAATTGATCATAGACGTAGAACAGCGTGAGTGAAATGTCAGTTAGGCCTTTCGTGCCGAGTTCGCCCACTTTATTTGCCACTTGATCCAGTGCTAAACCACCAAATATACCCATCCAAATCATAGTGATTAAGGTTGGAATGAACACTACAGCTACCATAAATTCACGTACAGTGCGACCACGAGAGACACGCGCTATAAACATACCAACAAATGGTGACCATGAAATCCACCATGCCCAATAGAACACTGTCCACGCGTGCATCCAGGTTTCATCTTCACGACCGTGTGGGTTACTAAGCGGAATGATCGCTTTCGCATAACCGACAAAGGTGTTCACTAACGAATCCCAAGCAGTGTTATAGGTGACGCCAACAATAAAGATAAATAGGGCAGCCGCAAACATCATGTTGATGTTACTTAATACTTTAACACCACCATCGATACCACGTACGACAGAGCCAATTGCAATTAAGGTAACAAATACAATCACGATAAGCTGCATGCCAATACCACCATCAGTACCGAACACGTAGTTAATACCACTGGTTGCTTGCTGAGCACCTAAACCGAGCGAGGTTGCCAAACCAAATAGAGTTGAAAGTACCGCAATGATATCAATCACATGGCCCAACCAACCCCAAGCGCGGTCACCGAACACAGGATAGAATACTGAGCGCATCGATAAAGGTAAGCCTTTGTTGAAGGTAAAGAAGGCTAAAGCCAGTGCGACTACTGCAAAAATTGCCCAGCCGTGAATTCCCCAGTGGAAAATAGTTGCGCCCATCGCCAAGGATTTTGCTTCTGGTGTGTACGGTTTTACGTTGAGAGGTGTACCGTACCAATCAGTAAAGTAAGCGGTTGGTTCTGCCACTCCCCAAAATAACAAGCCAATCCCCATGCCTGCGGCAAACAGCATCGCTAGCCAAGATGTTGTTGAGTGATCGGGCTGGGCATCACTGCCTCCTAGTCTAATTCGACCAAAAGGAGAGACCATGAGAAAAATTGAGAAGATAAGGAAAAAATTGGTTGCCCACATAAATAGCCCATCAAAGTCATCGATGATGGTGTTTTTCATGTTGTTGAGCGCATCTTTGGCGGTTAAGGGGTCGACGACTAACACAGCCGCAAGAAACAGAATGATTAAACCTGCACTTATCCCAAATACAGGGTTATGAACATCAAACCCCCACTTTTGAATGTTGTCTTGACCGACTTGATAGTCTGTCGTTTCTATACTGTATTTTTTAGATACATTTTCCATATTAGTCACTTGAAATGTTTAGTCATCAATGCATTCGGCCTACTAGTGTTGCGTTAAATGTCCGTATAAAAAACAACAAAACTTAGACCCCGAAGCTTTTTGTGACGTAAATGTTATCAGTAAAAAGGGTTTTAGTGCAAGTTTTAATTGTTGGGTGCTCTATTGGCAAGGTTTGTTAGGGCTTGAAAAGTTATTTAAACATTATGTGTACGAAACATTTTAGTTCTATTTAATGTGGGGCGAGTGAACGTATTGGTTAATAAAAGAGAGAAATTAAAGGATAGTTTAAATTTTATGGGTGAATGTTTTTTTAGTGCTACTCATCGTGTCATCACATGATTGCGCTGACCTGTATTCGTTGATGAGGTTCTTAATTCTACATCTTGAGGCTATTTAGCGTGTTGGTGTTAACCTGCAAGAGTGATAAGAGAATTTATAAAATGGGAATGTTTGGCGTGCACGAGTAATAAAAAAGCCGCATAACTGAATCATGCGGCTTAGTAAAATATGGCGTTGAGCGGTTACTTTCCTGCAACCAACTGATGTTTGGTTTTCACGCTAGCCACCAGCATGTACAAGCAAGTGGCAAGTAAAGTGATAAACAGATATCCCATCACACCTTGATGACCTTGCATAAACCAATCTGCTGCTAAAGGCCCGATAATTGAACCGATGCTATAACAAAATAGCATTGCTTGGGTCGCAGAAACGATGTAGTTAGCATTTAAGTTCAAACATGCTTGGTTGATAGCAATAGGGTACAAAGCAAACGATGCAGCACCGATCAAAAATAAACAGATAGCGAGCGTGACGACGCCATCGTCCAGCATCGCGATTACTGCTGCAGCCGCACCGATGAAACAGAGTAGCGCCATTAGTAGGCTGCGGCCCAAATATTGAGTGAGTTTGGGAATCAATACTTGCACAACCATTGCGCCCACAATCACAACGGCCATTAAGCTTCCAGCTTCTTGGTGGTTAAGACCGCGTTTCATTAATTCTAAAGGCATTAAGCCGTAGATCGCAGCGGTGGTTAATCCAGACACGACTCCGCCGATCAAAGCGGCATGACTCAAACGTGAAATCTGCTTAAATGACATAGTAACGCTTTCGCTAACGTCTGGTTGTACACCTTTCGCTTTTACCAGTGTCATTGCTGCCATGGAAAGCACTATGGCGATGAATACAAAAGGAGCATATCCTTTGATCCCTATTGTAGAGATGCCTAATTGGCCGACGGTTGTCCCCATATAAAGTGCAACCATGTAGATACCAAGACGTTTAGCACGACCGGATTCATTGCCGTGCAATAGCCACGATTCCACCACGACAAAAATGCCAGCGACTGCAATACCGCCAACAAAACGCAGTACCATCCAAGCCCATTCATGAGTAAAGAAAGGCAAAGCTAGCGTGGCGACCATTAATGTCATGAGGCACGCGATAAACGCATTGCGATGACCATAAAGTCTTACGCTCTTTTGCGTGTAGAACGTTCCAAAAAAATTACCGATAAAGAAGGCACTGGCTAACCAGTTTGCGATTTGTTCATTCAAACCATAAATTGGCAGAATAAGTGGAATTAGGCTCATTAAATAGCCTGATGCAACTGCAAATAAAGTTAGTGCGGTCACTGGGATAGCGATCCGAGGTGATGCGGTAATGACATCGGAATTGTTCAACGACTTAGCCTCAAAATAACGTCAAACGACCCCTAGAGTTAAGCTTGTTTGCTTATCTCTGAACTCGTTTTGGAACAGGGAAATGGTTATGATCGGGGCGAATATCGATCTTTTTTTTCCTCGCGTACAACGAAAAATTGTGACCTTGACGATTAAAGATTTTTATTGAAGTGAAAAGTATAGAAATCAGCAAAAAAGTCGGCAAATAGTTAGCATATTATGCCGACTAAACTTGGGAAATTATTTAGACAATGCTTCATCTAACCATTGATCAAAATGGCTTTTTGGTAGCGCACCGTTAATCATGTCTACTCTTTGACCGTTTTTAAATACCATGATGGTTGGAATGCTACGAATTTGGTATTGAGCGGCTAATGCTTGTTGCGCTTCCGTATCAATTTTCACAAAACGCACGGTTCCAGCTCTTTCTTCTGCAACATCACTAAAAACAGGTGCAAATCCAACGCAGGGGTTGCACCAGGTTGCCCAAAAATCGACCACCACCGGCTGGGGGCTGTTTAATAACTCAGTAAAGTTATTGGTTGTGCCTTCAATCGGTGCGCCATCTAATAATGGTGCTTGGCATTTACCACAATTAGGGGAATCACTAATGCGTTCACTGGGAACGCGGTTCATGCCATGGCAAGCAGGGCAGCGGGTGTTAAATGTCGACATACATTTCCTCATTAAGTCATCACAAAGGTATACCCAAGTAACCTCAAGATGCTGTTTCAGCGAGAATGTATTCACTCTTAGGCAAGGCACTGATTTGAAGACATAGTCATTCTACGTTGAAAATCAGTAACACCGCCTAGGAGCGAATAAAAATCGCCCTTTGGGAGCTCATCAATAAACCTATTTCTGCGCTCAATCACGTTAAAAGGGAATGACCATTTCTGCCGTGATTGAGTTTGACCTAGGCTCGTTGATGAAGCTCTGAATCCTGCATTTTGAGGTCATTTGGGTATATAAGTTTGGGGTTTATCTCATCTATCTCAAGTACCAAAGTGTCACATGCTCATATTGCATTCAATCAACTACACTCAACATAATTTATAGAATAGTCAAAAGGAGTGAACATGGCTTTGTTTGCAGAAATCAGTGGGTGGGGAAAATGTTTACCTCCTGCGGTATTAACCAATCAGCAAATCAGCGACTTTCTTGATACCAGTGATGATTGGATAGTCTCTCGCACAGGCATTAGAGAAAGAAGAATTAGCCATGTCGATACGTCTGATTTGGCAACAGTTGCTGTACAACGCGCCATTAGTTGTGCTGGGTTAGATGTGCAGCAGATTGATGTGGTAATTGTCGCGACGTGTAGTCCAGACACCGTTATCCCAAATGTCGCATCAAAGGTTGCACAAAACTTGGGTGTTGAATCGTGTGTCGCATTTGATCTCAATGCCGCTTGCACTGGCTTCGTCTATGGCCTTGAAACAGCAACGAGGCTAATGCAATCGGGACAATACCAACATGCCGTCGTTGTTGGTGCTGAACATTTGAGTTTTTTTATCGATTGGACCAAGCGAGATACCGCAGTATTGTTTGGCGATGGTGCGGGCGCAGTAGTGCTGAGTGCGAGCGACAAAGAAGTGGGGCTGCTACAAAGTTGCATTGGGTGTGATGCAGCAGGCCGAGATATTTTATCCATTCCCAAATTTGGCACCGCGATGCCACGTTTTGATGAGGACAATGGTTATTGGGATTTTAACTTTATTGGCAAAGAAATATTTAAGCGTGCGGTTAAAGGTATGGGAGCAGCGGTTACACAGGTAATAAAGCAGACGCGATGGGAAATACAAGACATTGATCTAGTGATTCCCCATCAGGCTAATTTACGTATTATTCAGACGTTATGCGACCTTTCTGGTATTGCACAAGAGAAAGCCTTTTTAAATATTGAGCATTACGGTAATACTTCCGCAGCAACAGTGCCTATTGCTTTATGTGAGGCGGTGGAGCAAGGCAGAATACAGCCAGGGAATGCGATTTTGCTTGCGGCTTTTGGGGCAGGCTTAACCTGGGGGGCCAGTACTATTCGTTGGGGACAGCGAGTGACACCGTTAGCAAATAGCAATGCTGCGTTAACTCCGTACCACGGCAGTGCGCGTGAACTGTTAGAACAAGCCATCGATGCCTGCCGTGCTTTCCATCAACGGCCATAATTAGAAAGTTTGTGACAGATGGTGGCGTTAGCGCACAGATTTCTAACTAAGTGATTGTTATTTTTGCGCACTTGCGAAAATGTAACTATGGGAAATGTGGATGAGTAACACTGAACAGCCGATTGAACCGAAATATATTGTGGCCCTTGATCAAGGGACCACAAGTTCACGCGCTGTCGTGTTTGATCACGATGGTAATGTTGTGAGTATCTCACAGCGTGAGTTTTCACAATTATATCCTCAATCTGGCTGGGTGGAGCATGATCCACTAGAAATTTATGCAACGCAAAGCTCTACGATGGTCGAAGCATTAGGTAAAGCTGGGATTCGTAGTGATGAAGTTGCCGCGATTGGTGTCACCAATCAGCGTGAAACAACCGTAGTATGGAATAAAGAAACCGGAAAACCGGTTTATAACGCGATTGTATGGCAGTGTCGTCGTACTGCCCACATATGTGAAGCGTTGAGGAGCCAAGGGTTAGCTGATTACGTAGCGCAAACCACAGGTTTGTTGATTGATCCTTACTTTTCAGCGACCAAAATCAAATGGATTTTGGATAATGTTGCCGGGGCTAGAGAGCAAGCGGAACAAGGTAAACTTCTGTTTGGTACGATAGATACCTGGTTGTTGTGGAATATGACACAAGGGCGTGTTCATGTAACCGACTATACCAACGCATCTCGTACAATGCTTTTCAATATCAATACCCTAGAGTGGGATGATACGCTGCTTAACGCATTAAATATTCCCAAGTCAATGATGCCAGACGTCCGTCGCTCTTCCGAGGTATATGGCAAAACCAATATTGGCGGCAAAGGGGGAACACGAATTCCAATCGCTGGTATTGCAGGTGACCAACAAGCGGCACTATTTGGTCAAATGTGTGTTGAACCTGGCCAAGCTAAAAACACGTATGGTACCGGGTGTTTCCTGTTAATGAATACAGGAAATAGCAGAGTTGCATCAAGTCACGGTTTGGTTACTACGTTAGCTTGCGGCTCAAAAGGTGAACCTGTTTATGCGCTAGAAGGTTCCGTGTTTATGGGTGGAGCGTCCATCCAATGGTTACGTGATGAAATGAGGATGCTAACCGACGCTAAAGATTCAGAATATCTAGCGACTAAAGTTGATTCATCCAATGGCGTATACGTTGTCCCAGCCTTTACTGGTCTGGGAGCACCTTATTGGGATGCCTACGCGCGCGGTACTATTGTCGGAATGACACGCGGGACCAATCAAAATCACATTATTCGTGCGACATTAGAAAGTATTGCGTATCAAACGCGAGATGTGATTGATGCGATGCAAGCGGATTCAGGCATACAACTACAAGCGTTACGAGTGGATGGTGGTGCGGTTGCCAACAACTTTTTAATGCAATTTCAAGCGGATGTACTCGATACAGAAGTACATCGTCCGAAACTCACTGAGGTAACGGCAATCGGGGCCGCTTATTTAGCTGGATTAGCAGTTGGATTTTGGAAAGATCTGTCTGAATTGACGGGTAAAGCTGAGATCGAGCGTTCCTTTGTTCCGCATGATGATGAGCAGAAACGGCAAAAGCGTTATCGTGGCTGGAAGCGTGCGGTTAAATGTGCTCAGGCGTGGGCAAGTTTGGCCGATGAAGAGAACGATGAAGTTTAAGGTCATGGTGTTAAATGAAACAACACCCGGATGACCGGGTGTGTTTCGTGTGCAGAACTTTGTAGGGTAGAACGGTACTATGCAGTTTGTTCTATGTCTGCTTTTGCTTGTTGTTTCATTTTTGCTAGGTAGTAGATGTTAACAACGGCGATGAATGCGTTCGTTGCGACTACTGGCCAAGCGCCAATCACGCTGCCATAAATACAGAAAAGTACACAACCGATAAAGTTGAAAACGCGCAGCTTGGCAATGTCTTTCATCGTTAATGAGATAGCGACCATAATTGATGCCGCATAACCCATCACTTCAATAATGTTCATGTCCATGTGAGACCCTTTAAATTGTCCGAATAAGTACTACGATCGGACCAATCCTCTCTTCATGAGAATTCTAAGGTGGATACCACAAGGTATCTGTTCCCTGCCTCGAATGGTCTGTCTGGCTATGGCACTGATCATCGACAGTTGCTTTAAGCAATCAATGCATCAATGGCCTTAATGAGTGCGGACTATACCAACATAAAAAGTGTGATTAAAGCCACAATTTCCCTGTTCGAGATAGGGATCGATTGCGCAAACGTTTATTTGATTTTCTTGGATGAGAATTCAGCGCTATGGGAGGTCATTTGGGTATAGCAGATATATAAATGAAAAAAACCCGCACGAAGCGGGTTTGTTTTAGAGCTAGTTATTTAAAGTTAAACAACTGATTAGCAAAGCCAAGAATTATTTTTTACCTAGGTTTGCTTGTTTGTCTTGTTCTGTTAGCTCGCGAATGCGGCGGCTAAGTTCACGACGTTCTTTAGAAATCTCTGCGCTCTTAATGATGTGGTCATCAACACGATCTTCGTAGTCTGATTTCATGTTTTTAATGATGGCGAACAGCTCTTCTTGAGTCATGTCCGGTTTGATGTAATCAATCAGGTTTTCTAGAAGATCGACACGTTTACGGTTGTCACGAACTTTTTTCTCGTTGTCGTAAAGTTCACGTTTTAGTTTATTTTTACGGCGAGCCAGGCTTACGATTTCAAATACGCTATTCATAGGTCCTTCTTCCTATAATGTCTTTTACTGTCAATGATTAAATCACATAGTGTTCTATCAGAACAGCTTTTAGATCAAACCTAACAAGGACTTGACCAATAATTAAACAGTCGAATGTGATGTAGGTTGTACTTCGTTAATAATGCGCTATATCATGGAGCCAATTTATGACGAAGCTATGATTTCATTATGCACCATTCCGACATAGTTGTTTCAAGACACAATAATCAAGAACAGACACAACAGCAACCACAAACCAAGACAAAATTAAGTTCTGCTTATAAAGCCGAACGAGAAAGTTTAGAAACGATCGAAATTGAATTGAATCGCTCTAAAATTGTCATGGTCGATGAAACTGGGAAAATCATTAAGTTTCCTCTGTCGCAGGAGCATTAGGCGCTTAACACTTTTATTAGGGCTAGCGCATCGCTGCTAAGCCATTCGACAATATCAGAAGGGATAATGATGAATATCGAGTTAACACCACTTCAAGCAAGAGTGATTGGTTGTCTCATCGAAAAAGAAGTAACCACTCCCGATTATTACCCATTGAGCCTCAATAGCTTAACGACAGCATGTAATCAGAAAAGTAATCGAGATCCTGTGATCTCCGCTTCAGAAGCTGAGATTCAGGATACAGTAGAAAGCTTAATTGCTTTGCGTTTAGTCAGTGATGAAAGCCAATTTTCAAGCCGTACACGCAAATATCAGCACCGTTTTTGTAATACTGAGTTTGGTAACCTACAACTCACTGAGCAAGAGAGAGGGATTGTGTGTTGTTTGCTGCTGCGTGGACCACAAACGCCGGGCGAATTACGCACACGGACCAACCGCTTGTGTCAATTTAGTGATGTTAAACAAGTGGAAGCTGTGCTAGAGCATATGGCCAATGGTCATAAAAGTGGTCAGTTAGTTGTAAAACTAGCTAAAGAGCCCGGTAAACGAGAAGCGCGGTACCAACACCTATTCAGTGGTGAGGTCAGCGAAGAGCTGCTGTCCGTTGCAAGTGAGTCAAGTCCAGCAATCAGTAGTGATGAACTTAGTCTTGTGCAACAAGAGGTTGCGGAGCTAAAAGAACAAGTTGCGCAACTTCAAGCGCAAGTACAACAGTTGCTGGCTGAACAGTAACAATGAGTGTGACAGAGGTTGTCGCCTCTGTCAGCACTTGAGGCGTCTCATGGAAAAAACGCAAAGCCGATGGTGGGTTTATCTCATTCGCAATCGTAATAATGCCCTCTATTGTGGTATCACTACAGATGTTCAGCGCCGTTTTCAGCAACATGTCCGTGGCATAGGGGCAAAAGCCCTCAAAGGTAAAGGCCCTTTGAGTTTGGAATGGCACGCCTATGTGGGCGAAAGTCGCAGTGACGCTTTAAAGGTAGAGTGGAAAATTAAACAGCTGACGAAAGCCAAAAAGGAGCAATTAATAAAAAACGATGCGTTGCTCTCGATCTTAGAAACTAAAACGAGATCAAATTCACAGTAAAACGTCTTGTCACGGAACTTTTGTCACCAATAGACGGAAGCCTATTAATCTTATATCGAGCCAATGACAATAAGGTTAATAGGATATGAAAACCTCACTTAAACTTGCTGTAATAACAGCCACAACACTGGCATCGGTGCCGACTGTCTATTCTGCAACTTGGGTTGCTGACGCCCGTGGCAATGCGATGGGGAATACTGGTGTTACAACTGCTGATTATCTTCTCGCTCCATTCTACAATCCTGCGCTAACTGCCGTTTATAAAGATGTCGACGATGTCGGAATTTTGTTACCTGGTATTAGCGTTGCTGCTCGTGATACCGATGAAAGCTTGAGCACTATCGATGATATTCAAGATGCCATTGATGACTTTGATGAAAGTGCCACACAAAGCAATATCAATGACCTGAATGGTTATCTTGATGATTTAGATGGGAATTCGCCTTTGACTGTTGATGCTAATCTTGGTGCCGCTATTGCTCTACCCATGGAGTCACTTTCATTAAACCTGTTTGCTCGCGGCTATGCTGAAATTATTGCCACTCCAGACGTGGCAGCGAAAACGGGCACCGATGCAGCCTCAACTCGAACTCGTTATGAAAATTCTGAAGTTAATTTAATCGCATTTGGATATACGGAAGTCGGGATTGCACTGGCAAAAAAATTGGCAATTGCGGGTCAGACGGTCGCTGTGGGGATCTCTCCTAAAATACAACAGATACGCACGTATAAAGAGACAGTGACTGTCGAAGACTTTGATCTCAGTGACTATGATGAAAGTGAAAAAAAGAAATCGACACTTAACTTAGACCTTGGGGCGGCGTGGTTAATAGAAAATTATCGTGCGGGAATTGCGGTAAAAGACCTTTTTGCTCAGAAAATTAAGACGTTCGATGGTGAAAATACTTATCACCTCAATACCCAAGTCACGGTTTCTGGTGCTTATGTTACGCCGTTCTTTACCGCAGCGGTTGATATGGATCTAACCAAGCAAAAACGTTATGAAAGCAGTGGTGATGATACGCAGTTTCTTCGTCTCGGGATTGAAGGCGATGCTTGGGGCTGGGCCCAACTGCGTGCCGGATATGAGATTGATATGAAAAATAATATCGATGATTCATTTACTGCCGGTATCGGAATAAGCCCTGGAGATGTGGTGAGTATCGATGTGGCAGGCACTTACGCTGGAGAAAATCAGATGGGGGTTTCGGCCAATCTCGCGTTCACTTTCTGAGAACGTGCAAACGTTCCCGAATGTTAATAGAAAAAGTGCTAGCGTAGTCATAGCGGAGGACAAAGTTTTTTGTGCTCCGCACTATCATTTAGTAGTGATATGTTTCATAATTCCAACTTAACCGAATCCCTTGTACATCAATGGGTAAGTCGCTTGTTAATCAGCGTCGATCATATTGGCAATACTGCTCAAAGATATCACTATAACGAGAGCTGAATGAAAAAAAGCGTATTGATTTCTTTTTTGCTAGGTACTTTAGTAGCAATTTCATCTCAAGCCGTAGCATCTCAAGTACTGAAAGGGTACTGGCACTATCGAGAATTCCTCAGTGCCCATTCCACTCAAGAAATGTTAACCAAAAAGTTATCGGAAACGGTGCGTGAAACGCCGGTCGCTCTCAGTATCCCCCAAAAGAAAGTACTCACTATCTCGGTTGTTTTTCCTGGGCAACAGGTTTCCGATTATTGGGTGCGCAATATTAAGGCGTTTGAAATGCGCCTTAACGAATTGGGTATTCGTTATAAACTGAATCAGGTGTTTACCCGTCCAGATGAAAATGCACGGCAGCAAAGTTTATCCTTAATGGAAGCTCTGAAGAATAATTCCGATTATTTGATTTTTACGCTTAACAGTGCGCGTCACCGTAAGTTTGTTGAGCACGTATTACAGGCCTCAACAACCAAATTAATTTTGCAAAACATTACGACGCCGATTAAAGCATGGGATGAACGACAACCATTCATGTATGTCGGCTTCGATCATGAACTAGGGACTGAGCGGCTAGTCGATTATTACCGCCATAAGGAGCCTGCAGGGAGCCGTTATTCTGTGCTGTATTTTACAGAAGGTTATGTGAGTGCTGCCCGTGGTGATACCTTTATCGAAGAGATGCAGTCGCAAGGCCGTTATCAATTAGCGTCTTCTTATTACACCAAAGGAACGGAAGAAAGTGGTTATAAAGCGACATTGAATATGGTGAAAAAGGCACCGGATATCAAGTTTATTTATGCCTGCTCAACGGATGTGGCGTTAGGAGCGGTGAAAGCGCTTAAAGAGTTGCATCGTCAAGATATTCTACTTAACGGGTGGGGCGGTGGTTCAGCAGAACTTGATGCCTTAAGTAAAGGCGATTTAGACGTGACAGTCATGCGTATGAATGATGATACCGGGGTTGCCATGGCTGAAGCTATCAAATGGGATTTAGAAGGCAAAGTCGTTCCAACAGTTTATTCCGGTGATTTTGATGTCGTGACAAAAGATGACAGCCAAGACCGCATTCAACGTCTTGAAAAGCGGGCATTCCGCTATTCAGATCAATAATATAAGGTCGTTTTAGTGAGTATAAGAACGGGCATGGTAAGACCAAAAAAGCGCATTGCTAACTTTATTAGTTACGCAATCGTTGTGGTATTGGGAGCACTTACCTTAAGCGTCTTATTCCAGAGTTATCAAATTAGTAGTCGTTTGATGTCACAAGAGGTCAAACGGACATCTGGACAAACGGCCAACTTGATTCAGAGTTTATTTAATTTTCGCCTAGCGAGTGTACAAATTCATCAGGATAGTAGTGCACAGAGTCAAAGTTTGATTGAGGCGTTGGAGTCAAAAAATCCAGTTAACGTAGACCAATATTTCGTGAGTGTGGATCAGTTAGAGTTGTCTAACACACCAGATATACGCTTTATTACCACGATGCAAGGGCTCGCTTGGGACGATGGTAATGCTCAATTCTATGGTATGGAGAAAAAGCAGTTAGACAATATCATTCGCAAAGTAGCGTTTAATAGTAACTGGCATCTACTCTCTTCGCCATCACAGTTAGATAAAACCTATCTCTTAGTACGACGCTCACCTCTAATTAATCAAAAAACCGGTGAAGTTGCTGGCTTTCTGTATGTAGGTATTGTGTTAAACAACAACTATGCGTTAGTTGAGACGATGCGTGATGGCAGTAATTCCCAAAACTTGGTGCTGACGGTTGGTAAAAAGGTCATTACTTCGACTTTAAATGGTAATGAACCCTATCGTGAAGCCGATGTCATTAAATCGGGCTTAAGCGATACACTTTATAACCGAAATATGGTGACTCGTGCGCCTTTAGAAGTGGAAGGTGTCCCGACGTATTTGACCGTTTATTCTGTACAAAATAACCAGAATGCGCTGAGATTACGTGATAACTACTATTTCTGGATGATTTTCGCGCTCGTCGCGATGGTGATTGTTGCAGGTATTACTCGCTGGTGGTTGCAACGGCGCATTGAGTCTGAAATTGATGGCTTAATGACCTATACCCATCAAGTCGCTGATAAAGGGAGTAAAAATCCTTTTCCTGGCTCCACTATTTACGAATTCGACCATTTTGGGCGCACTCTCGAACACACCTTTATGCGCTTGGCAGAGCAAGAGAAACAGTTTGAAGACCTGTTTAACTTCACTGCTTCACCTACCATACTTTGGTGGCCTGATGGGCAGTTGATTAAAATGAATCCATCGGCGCGTAAGCAGTTTATTCGCCAGTATGATGATGAAACGTTGCTGTTTTCACAATTGGAACAACAGTTATTGCCGAACATTTCTGAGGCTGCGAAAGGTTTTGTCATCAAATCCGTTAATACGGAACTGGGAGGAAAGATGTTCCGTTGGAACCTTTCACCTATCGAAGTCGATGATAAGATCGAATCGATCATAGCCCAAGGTCATGATGTTACCAGTATTACTGAGGCTGAAAAACAGAGCCGAATTGCTCGTAAAGAAGCAGAAGAGTCGGCTCGTTTGAGGGCCGATTTTCTCGCAAAAATGAGCCATGAGCTACGCACTCCTCTTAACGGTATATTGGGGGTATCACAGCTCTTAAAGAGAACTGTGACCGATCAGGAGCAAATCGAGCAAGTTAATGTACTTTGTACCAGTGGCGAACATTTACTGGCTGTACTTAACGATATTCTTGATTTCTCACGCTTGGAGCAGGGGAAATTCAGAATTCAAAAAAATGAATTCCGTTTATCTGAAATGCCAGGGGCATTAACACGTATTTATCAGCCACTGTGTAATGAGAAGGGGTTAAATCTTAACGTTCAATCAAACTTTAATGAATCTGTTATGGTGTATGGCGATCAAGTCAGGATCAATCAGATTCTATTTAACTTATTGAATAACGCGATTAAATTTACCCACCATGGTGAAATAGGCGTTGAATTAGAGTTGGTTAAAAATTCTTCGACTTCACGGATCAAAGTGGTGGTAACCGATACGGGGATCGGCATTCGTGAGGCAGACTTACGTATTATCTTCGACCCCTTTATGCAGGCAGAATCGACCACAACACGAGAATATGGCGGTAGTGGATTAGGTCTGGCGATTGTAAAAAGCTTGGTTGATATGCTGGGGGGAACAATCGATGTCCATTCCCAGCCTGGGCAGGGGACTCAATTTACCTTTGAAATACCACTTGAGGTATTAGCTAATCAAGCGAGTGTGTCACCCAATATTAGTGCTGATGTGCAATATAGCCTTTTTGATGAAACGTTAACGGTGTTGTTGGTGGAAGATAACCATACCAATGCGTTTATAGCGCGCGCTTTTTGTAAGAAATATGGCTTGAATGTTGATTGGGTAACCGATGGATTACAGGCGATAGAAAAAGTACAAACCAATCACTACGATTTAATTTTAATGGATAACCAATTGCCATATTTAGGTGGTATTGATGCGACGATTAAGATTAAGCAGGAATTGAAATTAGATGTCCCGGTTTACGCTTGTACTGCGGATGGGATGGAAAGCACTCGAGATGCATTTATGAATGCCGGTGCTTCTTATGTTTTAGTTAAGCCAATTAAAGAAGCAAGCTTACATAAAGCACTTACGCACTTTAAACAGCAACATAATATGGCCAAATAACCTCATGATCCTGTTTTAGAGCGAATGTATGTGTTTTCAGACAAGGCACATCGTTGAAGATAGACTGATGTATTCATGAGATAAAAATGCCTCAGATTTGAACTGAGGCATTTTTGTTAGCAATAAGATTGTTTAAAAGCCGAAACGAACACTAATTGCTATTTGTGGCCCCCAAATCCCAGCATTACGGCTTTCTAAAGCAACGGAGAGTTGATCTGTTGAGTGGAAACGTAAACCAGTAATAAATACGGTACTTGTTCCCAGTCGGCCCAGTCTTACACTACCTTCAAACTGGTCTGAAATCCAAATCCGGGTTCCAACGCTGATTTCCACTTCTGTCGTATCATCACCGCCATCTTCATCATCTTCGCGTATCTGGTGAAGCATCGCTTCACCAAAGATATCCGCGAAATTACCAAATGGGCCGTTAAAACCCATCCCCGCGGCTAGATCCCAGTCCTTACTAAATTTGGAATCACCACGTACTATAAAATGCGAATTATCAGTGTAGTAAGTACTAAATTCCACTCCAGAAGATTGAGGTCCGACGGTCGTGCGAACTTCCAAAAAGTTATAATCAAAATTGTTGGCCGACGCGACGGTCGGAAGTGCACAGGCAATACCGAATAGACTAACTAGCTTTAATTTTTTAAACATAATGGGCATTCGTCCTGATTGCATAATTCCCCTCATCCACAAAACCATTAACAATAAGAGTCACTATCAAGTGTGTTCTCCATTTTATTATGCAGAAGTCAGGCCAATCTTATTCTCAATAATAAAAATGCGATAATGTTGCTGCTTACGTGTTAATTAAGTAGATACAAAATACAAAGACTTGCGTTTTGCATAGCCTCTATCAAATCTAGTTCATTTTCCTGTGGTTTATAGGACAAAATCAATGATGGATGCCAAATAACTCAATAAAAAATAAGATTATTGAGAATATTTTTGTCAATAACTGTAGTAATAACCCTCCGGATTGTTTTAATGCATAGAAATGAAATGTGCGTCTCTCAAATAAAAAACGAAATAGTGCAGGGTAGAAAATCTGATATTGGCAAAAGTGTTTTAGTGGCAGCAGCTTGTCGAGTTTTAGTGAACGGCTCTCTCATGCGGATGTGAGCGATTTTATAGCTTCATAAACCTATATGAGATGAGCCGTCTTATTTGCCCGAGCGAAGATGGGATAAAGAGATTGAAATACATCTCATATTTGGCGAAGAAGTAGCCTAAATTTGTGAGGGGGAGCAAGTTTTTGGATATTAAATTTTTGATCCACGAGGGAGTAAAACGAAAAAGAGAGTCGTCAATAGCTAGGACTATTACCTATAGAAATCGCATTAACCACATAAAAAGCACTGAAATATTCGCTAGGTATAATGAATTTAGCTGGAAAATAAGCCATAGTTCAGGGCTATGAAATTCATGTTAGGAATACTAAAACGGCGAAAGGTTCGAATTTGCAATCATTAATTACGCTTGAAAAGTCACAAAAAGATGGTGTAATAGACGAATGTAATCAAGTACTTGGTACTTACTTACACGGTATCTTCGACTCCATAGTATCTACCCAACTGATTTCTTTGTGGGTAGGAGCCTGTTCGATCCGACGGCATGATCATCTCGCAGCGCGAAAGTATGCGATTGATCGGATTACAGATTGTGTAAAAACACATCTGAGTCTTGACTTCATTTAGCCAAATTTAACGGATATCTCATGAAAAAACTCGTATTTTTAATCAGTGCTGCACTGGTAGCTGCGCCCACTTTTGCTAAAGATCAACTTCATGTTTACGCGGCTTCTTCAATGACTAATGCGGTAAATGACCTTGCGGCAGATTATGAAAAAACGCACCCTAACGTCGATGTTGTACCTGTATTTGCCAGTTCTTCTTCATTAGCTCGCCAAATTGAACACGGTGCGCCTGCTGATATTTACTTATCAGCAAATGAAAAATGGGTTCGTTACCTCATTAAAAAAGACATTGTCAAACTAGACCATGTGAACTTGGTAGCGGGTAACCAACTGGTATTGATTGAACCAGTTAAAGAACATATCAAAGCCTTTGATGTTAAAAATAAAGGTGAGTGGAAACACCTATTATCAGAAACGCGTATGGCAGTAGGTAATACCGGTTCTGTACCTGTAGGCATGTACTCTAAAGAAGCGCTAGAGCATCTTGGTGTATGGAAAACCGTTGAACCTAAACTGGCTCAGGCTAACAACGTTCGCCTTGCTCTTGCATTAGTTGAACGTGGAGAAGCTGATTTAGGGATGGTGTATAAAACGGATGCTGTCCTTACCAAAAAAGTGAAAATCATCAGTACGTTTGATCCTAAATTGCATACAGCAATCCATTACCCTTTAGTTCAAATCAGTGACAGTGCAGACGCGGCTGATTTTGCTAAATTTGTACAATCCGATGCGGGTAAAAAAGTGTTAGATCAATACGGTTTTAATACTCACTTAGGAAATGCGAAATTTGCTGCTAAATAACCTAGGTTTTCTCAGCGACTACGAGATGACTGCGTTACTGTTAAGCCTGCGTGTGGCAGGCTTTACCGTATTGTGGTTACTTCCTTGTGGTTTAATTCTAGGATGGTTATTGGCTCGCAAAGAGTTTTTTGGCAAAGGTTTACTCGATAGTATCATTCACCTGCCGATGGTTTTGCCACCGGTAGTCGTCGGTTACTTGTTACTGATCAGTATGGGTAAGCAGGGTTTTATTGGTCATTGGTTTGAATCTTGGTTCGGCGTTACGTTTAGTTTCAGTTGGCGTGGCGCTGTATTAGCGTGTTCAGTGATTGCGCTGCCGCTCATGGTGCGTTCAATTCGTTTGAGTATTGAAAACGTGGATACCAAGTTAGAACAAGCAGCAAGAACGCTTGGTGCATCGCCATTAAAAGTCTTTTTTACTATTACGTTACCATTAACTATTCCCGGTATTATTACAGGCGTCATGCTCTCTTTTGCGCGTAGTTTAGGTGAGTTTGGTGCGACAATTAGCTTCGTTTCGAATATTCCCGGTGAAACCCAAACGATTCCACTCGCGATGTATAACTTTTTGGAAACACCTGGTGCTGAAATGGATGCTGCGCGCTTATGTGTGGTATCAATAGTGATCGCTCTGGTCTCTTTGTTTATCTCTGAATGGGTAAGTCGCCGTATGAAAAAACGGTTGGGGGTAAACCGATGAGTGAACTCAATATCCAATTTCATAAGCAGTTAGGTGATACGGTTTTTGACATCGATATTCAATTACCGAATAGAGGCATTAGCGCTATTTTTGGTCGCTCTGGTGCAGGGAAAACATCACTGATTAATGTCATCAGTGGATTAGTCGGTCCAGACAGTGGAGAGATTCAAGTCAAAGACCGCTGGTTATTTAGTACCAGCCGTCGAGTGAACTTGCCAATTGAACAGCGCAGAGTCGGATATGTGTTTCAGGAATCACGCTTGTTTCCGCATTACACCGTAAAAAGCAATCTCAATTATGGGGTGAAACATCAAGATCCTAAGTATTTTGAATCTATTGTTGAACTATTGGCGATTAAACCATTACTTGACCGTTACCCTAATGCGTTATCTGGCGGAGAAAAACAGCGTGTTGCGATTGGCCGAGCACTGCTATCTCAACCCGATATACTGCTGATGGATGAACCGTTGGCTTCGTTAGATTTACCACGTAAACGTGAAGTCATGCCATTTTTAGAACAGCTGGCTGATACGGTAAATATTCCGATTTTATATGTAACGCATAGTCTCGATGAAATTTTGCGTTTAGCGGATTATCTAGTGCTGATAGAGAATGGGAAGGTCGTCAATGCAGGGAACGTGGAAGCAGTTTGGAGTTCTGAAACGATGCGCCCTTGGCACGATATGAGTGAGCACAGCACTTTATTTGCCGGAGAGATTCATCGTCAACATGAGAATTATACGCTCACTGAGCTGCGTTTGGCTCCAAATGTTCCATTATGGGTACAACAAGTTCAAGGTGAGTCAGGAACCGCGATACGGTTGCAGATCCGCGCCAATGATGTCTCGATTGTAACGGAAAAACCAGAGCAAACGTCGATTCGTAATATTTTGCCCGCGACGATTCAACAAATTGAACATCGGATGCAACCTGAAGGGACGCGCCATGTAGACATCAAATTAGAGTTAGCTCCTGACTGCTTTTTATGGGCAACCATCACGGAATGGGCGTTAGATGATTTGCAGTTAAGTGTCGGTCAGGCTGTTTACGCTCAAATTAAAGGGGTGAGTATCACTCAGCAAGATGTCGCTGTAACCCGTTGAAAGATATTCAATAAACTATCAGCTAATAAAAAACCGCATATAATGCGGTTTTGTTGTTTTTGGTTGGTCTATTTTCCACGAGCAAGTTTTTTATGCGCTCTGGCAAAATGGCCAGCGCAAAAGGCACCGGCAATCGAAAGTTCTCCTGCTAGGCAAACACTCGCCACGACTTCTGCCAAAGCTCTTGCATGGCCAGTTCCATTTAACCCCAATATATCTAAGCAGGCTTTTTGGGTGGGCAATTGAGTACCACCGCCAACCGTACCTACCATGATATTGGGCAAGGTGACACTGGCACAAAGGTCGCCATTATCTGCTTGTTCAAAACGAGTCATACCAACTGCAGATTCAGCAACACAAGCCGGATCTTGACCGCAAGCGATATAAAGCGCAGCTAACGCGTTAGCGTAATGGGCATTAATACCAATAGATCCGCTAAGTAAGCCACCAGTGGTCGTCATCTGGCCAAACTGAATCATCTTTTCAACGTCGGTATGAAGGTATTTCTTAACTAAACGGGGTGATATATGGACTTCGGCACTGACTTTTTTACCGCGCACGCTTCGTAAAGTATGAGCATTGGGTTTTTTATCACCTGATAGATTGGCATCAAGAAAGGCGTGTCGTGGTTCGATAGGAGAATGCTCCAAAATGAACTGCATAATGGCATTGGTGGCAATGGTCACCATATTCTGTCCGCTAGCGTCACCGGTAACGTAATCAAATACTAAGTAAACGTGATTACCTTCGATTTGTACGTTGATGTCGTGTAATTGTCCAAAACGAGTGGTACTTTGGGCGATGGATTTGCACCGATCATATTGGGTTGTAATCCAAGCGACGAATTGTCCTGCTTCACTCAAGGAGTGAAATGCAAATCCGGGTGTACGACTCACACCTTCGCTCACTAGCATTGCTGTGGCACCGCCAGCAGAGGTAATCAACTGGCTACCACGGTGATAAGACGCGACTAAAGCGGCTTCTGTCGTTGCGAGGGGAATACGAAAATCGCCGTTTGCGTGCAATCCGTGAATGCTTAACGGGCCTGCAATACCAACAGGCAATTTAACCGTACCGACAAAATGTTCAATATTCTGTGCGTACTCAAACATTGACGTTTTTGTCCAATCATCATAGAGCGCTTGGCGAGAGTCCTCCAGTCTGAGCGTATCCCAACGTTTTTCAACCAATGATTCTGTTAGCTTGCCACTCGCAACGTTACCATTGAATTGTGGTGGGTAAGAAAGCGTGGGTTGAGAGGGGACAGGAGTTTGCTCTGATGAAATTTGCTCATCGCTTGAGCCAGATTTCAAGATAGAAAATTGAGTCATTGATTCGTCGTCGTTATGGTTTGCACGCATTGTACTGATAAAGGAAAGAATAACAACTGAATAGGATCTGTCGACGTTTGGTGGGTGTATTTTATCCGAGATAAGAGCATTTTACTCAGCGTGGTGAAAACCTAGACATTAGTGTAAAAAAATAAAGCCCAGCAGAGTGAGCTGAGCTTTATCCGAACTTGTCTTGCTAGACTCTCAAGTCAAGCATGCTTCCGAGCATATCGCGTTCACGCTGAATAACGGAAACGCCTGCGCGGTTATATTGTTGTGCTTGATTCAGTTTAGTCAAGGAATCAACAGTATCGGGATGGTGTCTCTCACGAGAACGCTCTTGTGCATCTGCTTCTTTGCGAGCTTCACTCGCTTTATTAAACTTCAAAGCATCTTGTTGCTCTAATGCTTGAGCTTGTTGCAGATCTTTGGCAGCAGAGTCTGCCATCTCTCTCGATTTTTGTAGGATGGCATAACCATTGTTACCTGTACTAACGGATGAAACTGTCATACACATCACCTCTATTTGTTCTAAGCTTAATTCTTGTACGTTTTTTAATCAAGTTAGACGACTATTTATCTCACAAAAATTAGGAGAATAAACTCGATAACATATTACGTTCTTCATCACTGAGAATATCTTTCGCAGTTGTTTCAAGAGATTGGTTAATCTCTCCTTGTAGTGAACGTAATTGTTGAGGAGTCAGCATTTTTAACTGCTCTTTCATCGTTTCAAATTGTGCGCTCGACATTCGCTTGCCTCCAAACAACACCATTGGGCTCTGTAATGTGGGCGAGTATTCTGAACTGGCCATTTTTCGCAACTTTTCTGTGTTTAGCTTTGTCATGGACTACACTTACATTGAATAAGCTAACAGGTTAATACTTTCTCACCATTCCCTGTAGAATGTGGGAGCCACTAAAATTATGACTCTGATGTTTGAGTAGTGAAGCCAAGGATTTAGTTAATTAGTTAATATAATCAATATATTATATTTGAATGTATCCGTGTCTAACTCTTCAAACCAAAGTCTATGTTCTAACTATTTAGAGTTATCATACTATAAAAAGTTGCTTAAAAAATGTCCGTACAATGTAAGAAAAGCGCTAATTGATGGTAAGTATCGATAAATCTTAAAAGTGAAACACTCTGAAATTTTCAAGATTATGTCTCTATATGATTGAGTTTATTATCAAAAAGAGCTTCGGGTTGGTATGTTATGCTGGAAAGGAGTTGGCGCCTACTTGCGATGAATTAGACGCCTTTCAAAGTGCTTAACCGACTCGTACGGCAAATTTGTCAGCCAAAGAGTGTAATTCTGGTAGCATTCGATAGATCAAATGTAATTGCTGCAGCACTAAGTGAGCATTGCCTTCACTGTCTTCATGCCATTCTGCTAATTTCTGTTCAATTCCTGCGTCTTCGATATTGGACGTATCGCATTGTTCACAATGAGTAAATAACTGTTGATATAGTACATCCAAGTGCTGATGAATCACTCGGTGTGAATCGAGTACCAATTTGTGTACGTTGGAATCAATACGAGTACGATGCGCTCCAAGCGCTGAAGTATAGCTTAGCATTGCGTGATTGAGCGTGACAAAGCGAAAGCTCTCATCGGTGGCAGAGCGATATTTGCCAGGTTCGGCCAACATATTATTGACTGCAGCAGCTAATGCCGCATCTTGATTATGTGCATTACGTCTTGCGATACGGTAACTGAGGCTGTCTTTTTTCCCAATACGGTATTGAGCAATGATCTGGTCTAAATATTCCTTATTGGCGACGATCGCATCTGCCATGACTTTATGTAACCGTTTGGCATGCCAATCCGGGAGAATGTAAGCCACAGCACCAACAGCCAGAGCACAGCCGATCAATGTATCGGCTAATCTTGGTAGTACAACGGCGAAGCCTTGGCCTAACTGATTAAAGCAGAACAGAACCAACACGGTAATAAAGCCAGTAGCAAAACCATAGTTATTGAGCCTAAAGGCAAAGAACATCACCCCTGAAATGACAATAAAGGCTAACTGACTTTCTTGTGAAGGGAAAAGCGTGAGTAGCATTACGCCAATCAATAAACCAGCGAGGGTTCCAATAATGCGCGAGGTGATTTTTTGTCGTGTCGCTGCGTAGTTTGGCTGGCAGACAAAAAGTGTCGTCAGCAAAATCCAATAGCCACGTTCTAACCCCAGGATTTGTAAAATAATATAACCAAGCGTTAGCGCTATCGACATGCGTAATGCATGGCGAAACAATAGTGAATCACGATTTAAATTTGATTTTACACGGTTCCACATGGTTTTAATCGTGTGGGGTTCGGTGTCCTCTAAAACTTCCTCTTCGAGTTTATCTATGTTGGGGGTCGCAATATTGGTCAGTTGCTTCTCGACGGTCATTAAGTTAGTAAATAGATAACCAAGTTGTGCAAGTAGCGAACGCCATTCGGGACGCTGTTGCTGCTTAAGATAATCAAGAGACTGTTGCAGCTCATCTAAAGCTAAGGCTGAATCGCCTTGGTGTTCGTAGTCTTGGCCTAAACGAATACACTGGGCCACTTCACGGCAGGCATCGGCCTGAGCTTGCAATAAAGATTTAAAGCGAAATAGGATATCAGAGCGACCAAAGTGCTGAGCTAACTCTTGGTAACGATAGTGTGTCGAACTTGCTCTTTCGTGGATATCTTGTGCTAGAAAATAAATGCTTAGATAGTGATCACTGGCACTGTCGACATGTCCGCGTTTTGCTCGAGTTAAAAAGATGGCTTTGCATTGGTTCAAAGCAGAGACGGTTGCGCTGTTTAGTTGTGCTTCACTGATGCGATGAGGCTGTGGAGTAAATTGTGATGTGGGATGGAACATCAATGCCTTAGCATCGAGATAATGACCTAGTTGTAAAAATACGTTAGCTAAGTTTTGCTGCACAGGCTGCATTGGCCAAAAGCTATACCAAAGCATTGATATAAAGAAATACCAAGCAGTACCAATGAGCAGTAATACTGGCTGAAACCAAATATTGGTACTTTGGTCTGCACCGAGCATGGTGTAAACCGCAAGCAGTAGAGATGCGAAGGCTATCGATGCGTAGCGCGAGCCGATAGCACCAAGCATAATAAAGCCAAATGTTGAAACAAATAATCCGATCGAGAATAAGATGGGGTGATCAAATAAAATCTCTATCGAAAATGAAGCGATCGCAAAGCAGATAAACGTCATGGTGATGGCTTTTAGGCGGCCAGAGAAATTATCGTCCCGTTCCGATAAAGCCGCAGCGATCACGCCTAAGATCAACGGTGTGACCCAAGTGTTGAGACTGTACATCCAGCAAGGGATGACCACCCCGAGAAGTGTCACAAGAATCAGGGCGCTATAGTTGAAAGTTTTATTGGCCCAGTAGAGCCTAAGTCGATTTGATATCTGCACGTTGTTCAATGGTCGTAATTGCAAAGTTGAAAGTGTACCAGATGCGGTAACTAACAACCTGATCAAGATGAATAAAAGTGAGAAATTTCTTTGATTTTAAAGTATTGACATTAACTTTTCATTCTCCGATATGATTAAGGTATGATGAGCCGCGAATACAATGAGAGAGTTTATTTCAATGCAGCTGAGTGCGAATAAGACTGCACAGTTTTTTATTTCTGACGAATATCATCAAGTGTCACTTGAGAAAGAGCTTATTGTGCTCTCATCTCATCAAACTGAAGAGCGTATTCCTTATCATATTTGGAATGGATGTGTACGCGTTAATCATGGTCTCATTTGGGGCTCGATGCAATTCTATGCCCATGAAGAAGAGGGCGTGCAGCGTTCATGGTTAGTTCAAGGACTTCCTTGGCCACAATGCCGCGATTTTGCTGAGTATTTAGTGACCGATTATCAGCGCTGGCATGATCTCCAATGTGAGAAGCTCAGCGAATATCTACCACGTTGGCGAGAAGAACTCTTAAGTATCGGTAACTTGCCTTCATTCCTTCCCCATTCATTAACAGAAAGTTGGGTAACCCGGGTGCTTAGCGATCTGGATAGCATTGGGGCCACTATCGAAGAAACACACCAACGTTTACCAGAGGCTATGGAACCACTGTTGCCTTGGCTGTTAAATACGTCTGAAACCTTATATGAGCGCAACCAAGCTTGGCTTGGTGATGAGCAAGAACGATGGCAACCACTCTTTGCAAATATTGAGTCTTCACCAATGAATAATACGCAGCAGCAGGCGGTATTACTCAATGATGATCATAATTTAGTGTTAGCAGGCGCGGGCTCAGGTAAAACCAGTGTATTGACTGCACGCGTTGCGTACTTACTGCAAAGTGGGTTGGCTCATCCAGAAGATATTTTGCTGGTGGCGTTTGGCAAAGATGCCGCACAGGAAATGGAACAGCGGATCCAAGAAAAAGTGGGGGAGAGAACGCAAGGTGTGAGAGTAAATACCTTCCACCAATTGGGGCTCAATATCATTAATCGAGTTGAAGGGGGCTGTGTTGCTTTGTCACCTTTGGCACTTGATGATAACCAGCGTACAGCGTGGTGTATTGATTGGCTTAAGCGTCACTGGATGACTGATACCAACTTTAAGCGTTGGCAGCAACATCTATCAAAATGGCCTATTGCCTATATTACCGGTGATGATGAGCTAGGTAGTCATGTTGAAAACCCCAAATTAATTGCTTGGTTGGTTAAGCAAATTGATCAGCTTTCAATGCTCAATCTTAAGAAAAAAGAACTTCAGGAGCGTATCGTTGATCATGAAGAATATGCCCGTTTGAACAGCGAGTTGAATTTATGTTGGCCGTGCTTTCGTGACTGGCAAAAAATGCTGAAAGATGAAGATCAAATCGACTTTAACATCATGATTAGCCGCGCTGCTCAATACGTACAGAAGGGGAAATTCCCATCGCCATGGAAATTTATTATGGTCGATGAATATCAAGATATTTCGCCGCAACGTTTAGAACTGATCCAGTCGCTATGTGAGCAAAAAACCGGTTCGTGTAACTTGTTTGCTGTGGGGGATGATTGGCAGGCCATTTACCAGTTTGCTGGTTCTGATGTCAATTTGACTACAGGGTTTGCTGCTCGTTTCCCTCAGTCAACCATACATCATCTCGATACGACATACCGTTTCAATGAGCAGATTGCCAATGTGGCCAATCAGTTTATTCAGCAAAACCCGAATCAGTTGCCCAAAACGCTCAATAGCTATAAGTCGCAGAAACAGAAAGCGGTTTACGTTGCACCTAGCCACAATGTAGAGAAGATTATTGATCAGCTTAATCGCAAAGCGGATGGCCTAAAAACTTTACTACTGCTTGGCCGTAATCACTACCATAAGCCAGAATTGCTAAAGGATTGGCAAAACCGTTATTTATCGTTGCGAATTGATTTTATGACGTGTCATGCCAGTAAAGGTAAAGAAGCGAATTATGTCATTATTCTTAACGTGGACGAAGGGCAGTTTCCAGCGAAAGTCAAAGCCGTGCATCTTGATGGTGTATTGTCACACAATAATGATGACTATCCTTATGCAGAAGAACGTCGCTTGTTTTACGTCGCGATGACTCGCGCCAAGGAAAAAGTGTGGATTACCCACAGTGGTCAGGGATCCGCCTTTGTCCAAGAACTGGTCAATGGCGATTATCCAATAGTGAAGCAAAAATAATCATTGTGCTTATCACCTGTCACTTTAAAAGAGAGCTGTCGGCTCTCTTTTTAGTTTTGTATCTATTGGAGTGATGAACCGTATAAAAAATGATACCGCGATAGAAAATGCGTTATGGTCGGTATTAGGTCGTTGAAAAAATTGAGATCACTTGTACATATATTAGTGTTCTTGAATGTGAGACAATAAGCGCCGTGATAATCGTGTGTTTTGAAAAGAAAAAGTGATTGTATGAGTATCGTGGATTGGTATAAATCATCTCTAAGCCATCGTATTGGTTCCCTATTTATGTTGCTGCTTGCGACACTTTTATGCGTTATCTCGTTTTCAATATATAAGCTAAAAGTCATTGATAGTGAGATGAAAGAAGTGGCTTACATTGACGTTCCTTTAAACCAAATTATGGGGCGTATCGAGATGCTGCAGCTAGAGCAGCACATTTTATTTGAACAATTTAAGCTTAAGCAAAATCATGGCAAACTGACACCTGATCAAGAGTATGCCTATCAAAAACAGCAGCTTAAACAGCTTCTCGATCAAGCTGTCTCACTTATTATGGATAACCTAGAGAAGAACCACATTCGATTTGCTAAAGGCCAACATCGACAGCTACTTAAACAAATTGAACAATTTCAAGAAAAAAGTGAGCAATTTGAAGTTAAATTGGGCAACGTGTTGCGCCATCACCAGAGCACCATTCAGGAGAAAAAGCAGTTAGAACAGCTTGCGCTGTCTCTAGAACATTCGGTCAAAGATATTTCAGATGAATTGCAAAAATTAACCGCTCACACCAGTCAATATACCGAAAAACATGAAAGGGAATTTTTCTGGATTAATATCGCACTGGGTGTGTGCGCAACGGTTCTGGGACTATTGCTCACTTATTACATCGTTCGTTTTTTCCAGCGTCGAATTCGCCGCATGCAAGGCTCACTAAAACAGCTTGAACATTCTTTAACAATCGAGACCCAATTACCCAAGCCTGAAATGCAACCTGCAATGGATGAACTGAGTGAATTAGAACTTGATTTAAAACAGATGATGCTGCGTTTAGCAGATGAAATAGAAAACCGTGAACAGGTAGAAAAACAACTATTAAAGCTCGCTACGCGCGATAAGTTAACCGGTGCATACAATCGGCATAAATGGGATGAACAGTTAGCGATGCACGTAGAGCTGGGTCGCCGTGGTGCTCCTTTCAGTATTCTTATTATGGATATTGATTTTTTTAAGAAAATAAACGATACCTTCGGACATTTGGCTGGGGATAAAGTGTTGCAACATCTGCCTACCGTAATCAGTGAATCATTGCGTTCAACTGACCAACTATTTCGTATAGGAGGGGAAGAGTTCGCCGTTATTTTACCCATGCAAAATGGTCAAGCAGGTTGTCAGGTTGCGGAGCGAATCCGAAAGAGTATAGAAGCGAGCGAAAAAGATGATTTGCCGCATTACACCGTGAGTGTTGGCGTCAGTGAATTCGAATTAAGTGATGATCGTAAGAGCTTGTTTACTCGAGCCGATAAAGCGCTTTATGCGGCGAAACGACGCGGTCGTAATCAAGTCGTGTTACAGTAACGTATCAAATATACCGAAGAAAAGGGATAGTCTCGATGAGTAAGGCTTTAATTTTAGTTGATGTCCAAAATGATTTTGCCCCTGGCGGAGCGTTAGCGGTTCCTGAAGGGGATCGTATTGTGCCTGTAATCAATTCACTACTGCCACTTTTTGATCATGTGATTGCAACGAAAGACTGGCACCCTAAAGGTCATGCTAGTTTTGCATCAGCAAACAATCAACCTATAGGTAGCATGATAACGTTAAATGGGTTTGAACAGGTAATGTGGCCAGATCATTGTATTCAAGAAAGTCATGGAGCTGATTTTATTCCCGGTTTGAATTCAGAGTTTATTGCACAGACTATTTATAAAGGTACAAATCCGAATATAGATAGTTACAGTGGTTTTTTTGATAATCAACGCTTACAACAAACAGGATTAGAAGATTATTTACGTAGTTGTGATATCGATACCATTTATATTGTCGGATTAGCCACGGACTATTGCGTTAAATTTACGGCATTAGATGCTATTTCATTAAATTTTAATACCTACCTAATTAAAGATGCATGTCGAGGAGTCAACATGCAGCCTGGTGATGACGAACAGGCAATCGCAGAAATGCACGCTGCAGGTGTAAAAATAATTCACTCTAATGAGGTTAATCTTTAGATACTATACATAAAATGACATTATACCCAAGTAACCTCAATATGCTGTTTCAGCGAGAATGTATTCGCTCTTAGGCAAGGCACTGATTTGAAGACATAGTCATTCTACGTTAAAAATCAGTAACACAGCCTAGGAGCGAATAAAACTCGCCCTTTGGGAGCTCATCAACAAACCTATTTCTACGCCCAATCACGTTAAAAGGGAATGACCATTCCTGCCGTGATTGAGCTTGACCTAGGCTCGTTGATGAAGCTCTGAATCTTGGGAGCAATTCTACTATTTAAGTTGTCCGTCCTAGTTTTATATCAAACTTATTTTCTATTATGGCTGCTGAAATATCGAACTAAAACGATATTTCATATTTTAAAAGTGATTTTGAATAGGATATTTCGGCAATATTCTCATTCGAAAAATATTTCTTTTTATCTATATAGGGATTTTAGGAGTTATAAAATGAAATTTTTACACGGTAAATCATGGTGGAAGCAAAGCTTAGTCGTTGCTTTTACCCTGATGAGTGCATCTGCTTTTGCAGAAAACTGTTCAACAACTCCAACGTCGGGTGACACCTACTACATCATTAATAAAGGGTCTGGTCAGGCTCTAGATGTGAACACGAATGACACCAGCAGTGTGCCGAATGTGATCACTTATGAGGCATGGGAGCCAAGTAACCAAAAGTTTGTGCTGACTAAGCAAAGTGACAATTATTGGGAAATTAAGTCTGTGTATAACAGCATGTTAGTTGAAGTATTGGACTCTTCTACCTCTAATGGAGCGAATGTTGATACCTACACTGATTGGGATGGAGACAACCAACGTTGGGAGTTAAAAGTTCAATCTGATGGTGGGTTTAAAATCGTCAACAAGAACTCTTCACTCTCCCTTACTGTTGCCGGTTCAACTAACGGTTCAAATGTTTACCAAAATGAAGATGAATCTGAAAGTTCTCAACGTTGGTATATCAACCCAGTTTCAGGTACTTGTGGTGACTCATCTAGCGACGAAGATCTTGTTGGTTTTGCATCACAATCTGGTGATGATGGATTATCTACTACCACAGGTGGTGCAGCGGGTAGTACTGTCACAGTATCAAGTTGTAGTGCACTCACTTCAGCACTTGAATCCAGTGATGCTGAAGTGATTCAAGTTGCTGATACCTCGATTGATTGTCGTACATCAGATCGTACTGTACAAGCCTGTGCGCTCGATTGTTCTTATTGGAATGATGATGGAAAAACGTGGTATCGAGTACCGACCAGTGCGCAAACTTGTAGCGATTTTGCCGCGAGTACCTCAGACGACACGGTGTCTGTTACGCGTAATGACACCACCATTTATGTTCAGTCAAATAAAACGTTAGTCGGTTTGGGAAGCTCTTCTAAGATCATCGGAGCGAACTTATACTTGAGTGGCGTTGAAAACGTGATTATTCAAAACCTTACTATCTCAAACATCAACCCATCGTTAGTAGAAGCAGGGGATGGTATTACGGTTGATGATAGTAGCCACGTTTGGGTTGACCACGTCGCCTTCAGCAAAATCAGTGATGGTTATTTAGATATTGATAATAGCCAAAACGTAACGGCAAGTTGGAACCGTTTCTACGGTTACAACGCAGAAGTTTGTGCTGATCAACACTGGTACACTAACTTAGTCCAAGATTCACAAGTGACTTTCCACCATAATTTCTGGGACACGGCAGCTGGACGTAACCCTAAAATTGAAGGGGAAGATGCACGAGTTCACTTATTCAATAACTATTGGAAAGATATCACTTACTTCTCTATTGGTGGTGATGACAGTGCGCAAATCCTAGTAGAAAATAACTACTTCGAAAACAGTGCGCGTCCACAATGGAATATTGGTGATGCTTACTTCAGTGCATCTGGTAACACTTACACAGGTGTTTCTGCTACATCACAATATATTGATGATGGCGCAACAGTCTTCTCTGATATTGATATGTATGATTACACCTTAGATGACGCTGACGACCTTGGCGATGAAGTTGACGGTGGTACCGGACCTCAAGACTAATTTTGTTCTTTTGCTATCGTAAAGCCCTTCATTGAAGGGCTTTTGTATTTTATGTAAGCTAAAAGTATTACAT